>CAYSHP010000103.1:0-6838 GCA_964430875.1 uncultured Halanaerobiales bacterium | reverse complement strand
AGAGAGCTCCCCAGGTACCTGAAGATACAAAAAAAGTTCCTTTAGAATTAAAGGTTAAAGGGTTCTTACAAGAAGAGGCTGAACTGGGTGATGAAGTAGAAGTCAAAACAGTTATTGGTAGGACCCATAAGGGAGAACTAATTGAGGTAAACCCACCCTATGAACATCAATTTGGCAAGATGATACCGGAACTTTTACAGGTTGGGCCTCAAATTAGAGAGATTTTAAGGGAAGAGGAGGTGTAGAGATTGGCAGCAAATGACTATAATTCAGTAATGGACAGGAAAAATGAGATTATGAAAAAAGCAGTTGGCATTGATTATGAAAGATTTGCAACTGGGGATGTCGGATTTGACTATGAAAGAATGATGTCAGAAGTTGGCTATAAATTAGAGGAGATAATTAAGATTCAAAAAGAAACTGCTGTTGGGCAAACTCCTTTTATTGAACTAAAAAACATCACAAAGTTAGCCAGGAAATTAGCTCCTGCTGGTAAAGGAGCCCGCATATTTCTAAAAGATGAAGCTGCTAATCCTTCTGGTAGTTATAAGGCCAGAAGAGCCTCTATTTCCGTTTATCACGCTGAGAAAGAAGGTTATCCCGGTGTGGTTGCTGCAACTAGTGGTAATTACGGGGCAGCCGTTGCTTCTCAGGCAGTGATGCGCAACCTAGAGTCAATAATAGTACAGGAAGTTTTTGACAGTCGGGGAGTGGGTCAACCGGAAATATTAGAAAAAGGTCGAAAATGTGAAGCATACGGTTCAGAAGTACTTCAGTTAAGTGTAGGACCGGAACTTTTCTATACTTTTTTAAGAGTACTAGAAGATACCGGCTATTTTAATGCCTCTTTATATACCCCTTTTGGTATTGCAGGTGTAGAACCATTAGGTTATGAAATAGTGCAGGAACTACAGGAAAGAGAAGGTAAAAATCCCGATGCAGTTATTATTACCCATGCGGGTGGAGGTAATTTAACAGGTACTTCACGCGGCTTAATCAAAGCAGGTGCAGATGATACCAAAATTGTAGCCGCTAGTGTGGACTTAAGTGGTCTGCATATGGCAAGTGATCATGACTTTAACAGGAAGTCATTTACTACTGGGCATACCGGTTTTGGTGTTCCTTTTGCAACCTGGCCGGATAGGGCAGACGTGCCTCGTAATGCAGCCCGTGCTTTAAGATATATGGATGAATATGTAACCGTTAAACAGGGCGAAGTATTCTATATCACAGAAGCACTAGCTCAAATTGAAGGTATGGAAAGAGGGCCAGCTGGTAATACCTCACTGGCAGCTGCCTTTGATTTAGCCCAAAAGATGGATGAAGATCAAATAATTGTAGTACAGGAAACTGAGTATACCGGTGCTGGTAAACATCCAATGGCACAGTTAAACTTTGCAAAAGAAAATGGTATTGATGTTAGAAATGGAGATCCAGATCAAGAAGAAGCCGGTAAGTCAGTAATTATTCCTGAACATCCTTCACAAATTAAAGCCAGAGATGTTGATTTAGAAAAACTTAAAAGATCCTATTTGAGAAAAGTAATTGAAGAAACTAAAGTAAAAGAAGTTAAAGAAATTGATCTTGAGTTTTTAGCTGATGAGATTAATAAGTCAAAAGCAGAAACCAAAGATATATTAGAAAAGGAATTTGATTTGACCGTACTTGGAGGTTAAAAGATGAAAGTTGATCTATTAATAGCTGAAATAGGCAGTACAACTACCTTAGTGAATGCTTTTGATAATATAGATAGTGCGAGCCCTGATTTTGTCGGTCAGGGTTTTGCACCTACTTCTGTTTTAGAGGGAGATGTAACGGTAGGATTAAAAGGTGCCATTTCAGATTTAGAAAAGAAAAAGGGGATAACGAAATTAGAATGGGAAGAGTTTATGGCTACAAGTAGTGCAGCCGGTGGACTCAAGATGACTGTCCACGGTCTTGTTAAAGATATGACCGTTAAAGCTGCTGAAGAAGCTGCTTTAGGAGCAGGAGCTGTAATAAAGCAGGTCACTGCTGGTAGGCTCAGAGAATCACAATTAGAAGAATTAAGAAAAATTCAACCGAATATAATACTATTAGCTGGTGGAGTAGATTATGGTGAAGAAGAAGTAATACTAGAAAATGCCGAAAAGTTGAGTTCGCTTGATATTGATGTACCCTATATTTATGCGGGGAATATGGTTTTACAAAATGAAATTAGAGATTTGTTTGAAAAAAAGGGTAAGCAGATTATTATTGCGGAGAATGTTTATCCTGAAATTGATACTTTAAATATTGAAGAAACCAGAAATATAATACATGATGTTTTTGCTGAACATATTGTAAGGGCTCCTGGCATGTCCAAGATTAAACCGATGTTATCCATTGATATGATGCCGACCCCTGGAGCAGTGATGAAAGCTTCCCAATTATTAAAAGGTGAGATTGGCAATTTAGTAACTATCGATGTAGGGGGAGCTACCACAGATGTTCATTCTGTAACTGAAGATTCCTTAAATGTTAGAGAACTTTTAATTAGTCCAGAACCAGAGGCAAAAAGAACTGTAGAAGGAGATTTAGGAGTTTATTTAAATGCTTCTCATGTATTTGACTTACTTGATGATAGAATAGACCTTGAAAAAAGAGAAGATTTAGCACCAGTTCCGCGTGATAAAAAAGAAGAAAGATATATTTTCCATCTAGCAAAACAGGCTGCTCTTACTGCTATTGAAAGACATTCCGGTAAGTTTAGAGATTTATACGGACCTAGCGGCCGTTCGACTGTGGCAGAAGGTAAAGACCTAACTGCTGTAAAATGGCTTATTGGAACCGGTGGTGCTTTAACACGACTGAAAAATAGTAAAGATATACTTGAAAGTCTAAAAGATTTTAATAAAAGAGCCCTCCTGCCGCCTAAATCGGCAGAAGCCATGATTGACCAGGACTATATAATGGCATCAATGGGCTTGATGAGCAAAAAATATCCGAAAGCAGCTTTAGCTTTACTGAAAGATAGTCTTGATTTTAAAAATTAGAGCAATTTTAGAGGAAAGGAAGTGATCTGATGCCGATTAAAAGAGAAGATGACTTTGAAGAAAGACGCAGTCATCTTAAAGATTTATCGGATGAGGAATTAAAAGAAAGATTTTGGGAACTATCAGAAAAAATAGTAGATCCTTTAATTGATTTAGCAAAAACACATACCTCTGCTTCTATAGAAAGATCAGTACTACTGAGAATGGGTTTTAACAGTGTAGATGCGAAAGCAATTGTTAACCAGGTAGTAAAAGCAGATCTTTTAAGCAAGGGAGCAGGTCACGTTGTCTATAAATTAGCGCAAAAAGAAGATAGACCAGTGAAAGAAGTAGGTTTAGATATTAAAGATGAAAAATACGAAAAAGAAGAATTACAGGTCTTATTTGATGGGGGTGCAGAGTAATGGATTTAAAACCAGATGAAAAGCTTAATATAAAGGAGATACTCAAAGATATAGAAAATTATCGTCCCCGTCGTAAAGGCTGGACCTGGAGAAACAAGGTTGAAAATCAGGAAATTGGACCTTTTAAATATAAAGAGATGTCTGAGGGATTAGATAATAGTGTTCCTTTACCAGCAGCCAGAAGTTTTAATAATATTGATCCCCAACCCGAACCGGTAATTACAACTGAAATTGCTTCCGGCCGTTTTGAGGATGATATTAGAAGAATGAGAATGGCTGCCTGGCATGGTGCCGACCATATTATGGTTATTAGAACCGCTGGTCAAAGTCACTTTGATGGCTTAATTGAAGGTACACCAGAAGGTGTGGGCGGAATTCCTATTACCAGAAAACAGATACGTGCAACTCGTAAGGCTCTAGACTATATAGAGGATGAAGTTGGCCGTCCAATTAACTTTCACTCTTATGTCAGTGGAGTAGCCGGTTCTGAGATTGCTGTATTATTTGCTGAAGAAGGCGTAAATGGGGCTCACCAGGATCCACAGTATAATGTACTATATAGAGATGTAAATATGTATAGATCCTTTGTTGATGCAGCCGTTGCTAAAAAGATAATGTCTTCAACTGGTATGTTGCAAATCGATGGAGCTCATAATGCAAATGCAACCGCTCGTCAGGCCTGGAAAGTTATGCCTGAACTTTTTGTACAGCATGCAATTAACTCAATGTTTTCTGTTAAGGCAGGAATGCCAAAAGATAAGATTTCCTTATCTACAGTACCACCAGTTGCTTCACCTGCTCCCGATTTAAGGTTAAATTTACCATATGCAATTGCCTTAAGAGAGTTATTTGATGAATATAAGTTTAGGGCACAGCAAAATACTAAATATATGGAATCATCAATTAGAGAAGCAACTGTGACTCATACCTTAAACTTACTCTTATCAGAACTTACATCAGCTGACTTGCAAAGTACAATTACACCTGATGAAGGTAGAAATGTACCATGGCATTACTTTAATGTTCAAGCAGTAGATACAGCTAAACAGGCTTTTGCAGGAATGGATGGACTTAAAGAGCTTGTAGAACTAAAAACCGAGGAAGGTTATCTAAAAGAGCAGTCCAGAGAACTTAAAGAAAGATCTGTATTATTTATGGAAGAAATCCTGGATGTCGGCGGCTACTTTAAAGCTGTTTCAGAAGGTTTCTTTGTTGACTCCGGTAAGTATCCCGAAAGAAATAGTGATGGTATTGTAAGACAGTTAGACGGCGGAGTTGCTGCTAATTCCATAGTGCCAAGAGATGATGACTACATGGCACCTGTCTGTGACCACTTTGGATATAATAATTTACCTGAAGATATAGATAAACCATGTGATTTAATCGGTGGTTGTACATTACACAATCCAGATAAAATAGACTTTATTGATGAATTAGATCCGGAAGATAATGTAGAAAAAAGGTTAGAAAACACCAAAGACTTCAGAGAAAATGATAAGATAAGACCAGAAGTTCAATGGCTAGGAGACGGCTGGGTAAATGTAACAATGTTTATTCCAGAAGAAGAAGCTATTGCTGAATATGCAGCCTTAGAAATAGCCAAGAATATGAACTTAAATAAACCGGAAGTTATTCATAAAGAGGTTATGCAGCCTGCAGAAGGTACACTCTGTGAAGTTAAGGGCCAAGTAGACTTCTCAATAGATAAAAACGATTTAGAAATTCCAGAAAAAGAAGAATCCTTACCATATGATGAAATCAGAGGTTTTGTTGATGAGAACCCAATTAGTGTAGTAGCTGCTACTGTTGGTAAAGATGAACACTCAGTTGGTATGAGAGAGATCATTGATATCAAACATGGTGGAATTGAAAAGTATGGTATAGATGTTACTTATTTAGGAACTTCAGTACCAATTTCAAAAGTTGTAGATGCAGCAATTGAAACTAATGCTGATGCAATTTTAATAAGTACTATTATTAGTCACAATGAAGTACACAGAACTAATATGAAGAAACTTAATGACCTTTGTGTAGAGAAAGGTATTAGAGATAATGTAATATTAGTAGCCGGTGGTACTCAGGTTAATAATGATATGGCTGTTAAGGCAGGTTTAGATGCTGGTTACGGCCGCGGTACTCACGGTGATGATGTTGCTACATTCTTAGTGAAAACATTAAGAGGAGACTATGATGAAAAAGAGTAAACTTACTAGACCCGTCTGGGCAGAAGTAAACTTAGATCATATCAAGTTTAATCTTAATCAGGTTATAAAAAATGTACCGGAAGAAACAATGGTAATGGCAGTAGTAAAGGCTGATGCCTATGGACATGGAGTACTTCCAGTAGCCCATGCTGCTGTTGAGGCAGGTGCAGACCGATTAGCAGTTGCCCTGCCGGAAGAAGGTCGAAAACTTAGAGAAGCTGATTTTGAATTGCCTATTCAAATTTTAGGCGAAGTATTACCTAAACAAGTTTCAATATTAGTGGAAAATGACTTAATTCCTACTATTTCAAAACTTGAGACAGTCGAACAATTAGATGAACTTGCAAATAAAAAAGGGATTACCAAAAAAGTACATGTAAAAGTAGATACAGGCATGGGTAGGATTGGAGTATTTCCAGATAATGCTCTAGATTTCATAAAAGAGGTAATGAGCTTTGAAAATATTAAAGTTGAAGGGCTCATGACTCACTTTGCAAAAGCAGATGAAGAAGATAAAGATTACACCTATAATCAGTGGGATCAATTCCAAATGGTTATAGATCGTCTTGAAGAAGAAAATATTGATATACCAATTAAACAGGCGGCTAATAGTGCAACAATCATTGATCTACCTCACATGGCTCTAAACATGGTACGACCTGGTATTATGATGTATGGTTTACGCCCATCGCATGAGGTAGATCAAGACTTTAAGTTAAAACCAGCTTTAAGCTGGAAAGCGCAAATAGTATATCTAAAAGAAGTTCCACCCGGAACTGGCATAAGTTATGGAGCAACCTATATAACAAAAAAGAAAGCAAAGATAGCGACAATTCCTATGGGTTATGCAGATGGTTATGCAAGGCTTCTTTCTAATAAAGGGGAAGTTTTAATTAATGGTCAACGTGCTCCTATTCGGGGTAGAGTTTGTATGGATCAATTCATGGTAGATGTAACCCATATTGATGATGTTAAAATAGGAGATGAAGTTGTTTTAATCGGTAAGCAAGGAGATGCAGAGTTTTCTGCTACAGAAATGGCTGATTTAATCGGAACAATAAATTATGAAATTACCTGTGATATAACTAAAAGAGTTCCCAGAATATATAAGTAAATACAAATAAAAAAGGAGGTGGTAATCCACCTCCTTTTTAATATATCATCTATTTCTTTTTCTTAGTTTCAAAAAAGTCCCTAAAGTCTCTATTACCTTTTA
>CAYSHP010000102.1:0-6923 GCA_964430875.1 uncultured Halanaerobiales bacterium | reverse complement strand
CACCTAAATCAAAGGCAAGATTTAGATGGAGTTTCCTTGCTACATTTTTGATGAAAAGGTAGTAATTGAAAGCAAATTTAAATTCAATAAATGATATTTTATAAAAATGGATTAATAGTTTGTTAGTTTCTGATGTTACCTTATTGAGATATTGTTTTGCCGGTTTTTTCGGTCTGACAAAAAGTTTAAAATGAGTAGGGGAGGACAAATGTCCGAATACTAAGAACTATATTTTTAGAATTTGAAGTGGATTTTCCTGAAAGAGAAGTTAGAGAATTAAAAGAAATGGAAGAAGTTCCTGAGGATGTTACAAAGGATATGATTGAAGATAAAAAAGAAGACCTCGAATATCTTTATAATACAAAAAAAGTTTTAAACTGGTATGGAAAACACCTATTAGAAAACAACTGGGAAGGTGTAGAAGGTAATGAAATAGAAGGATTTAATGTTATGTTCAAACATGAAAGAGATGGTTATTTTATTATACTCGGCCGTGAGCACCAAGTATATACTCCTCGAAATTAAATCGATTAGTACCTATTTTCAATTTTTTTTAGAAGTTAATTAAAAATGAATAATAGTATAAATTGGAGACAAATAAAAAAGAGAGGTGTTTAAAAATGAGTAATAATACTGCTTTAGGAATTGATGAAAATTTGGAAGCTTTGCTTTGCTACATAGTTGGGTGGGTCACAGGTATTATCTTTTTGTTTTTAGAAAAAGAAAATGAATTTGTTCGTTTTCATGCCATGCAGTCTTTAGTTACTTTTGCAGGATTATTTATAATTGGTATCATAGCACCTGTGATACCAATATTAGGAAGTATTATTTCACTGCTTATGTTTCCTGTAGGTATAGTACTTTGGTTATTATTAATGTATAAGTCATATAACGGGGAGAGATATAAACTTCCTTATGTAGGTGATTTTTCTGAAAAACAGCTTTATAAAAACACCAGTAATTCTAATTGATGTTGTAAATTTTAAAAAAGAAAAACAAAGACTTCTAAAAAGATAAGTATAACTAATTTAAACGGCTTTTCATCTTTATGCAGGTGCTCTGTTTATGGAGGGCCTGCTCTTTATTATAATATTCCTTGTAAATTCAAAAGATAGGGAGTAGAATTAGTAGTATTCAATCATAAAATGGAACCTTATAATGATAGGAGGTCTATTTTAAGTTAGAAACTGAAAAGTTTGATGGGAGAGATAGTTCTATATATTATATCTAAAAAATGGTTGTATTTTGTAATAGCAATTATTCTTAAGAATAATAAATTTAATTTTTGTTTGTGGATGAGAAATTATCAATAGTTAAAGTTGTCCATAAAAAAGTTTTGCAGAAAACCAAAAGATGAAATTTTGCTTTATCTTGACTATATGATAAAATCACTAAAAGGGGTAATTAATTATGGAAATTAACAATCAACAATTAACTCCCAAACAGTTAATACAATTATATAAAAGATTTAATCTAAAGAACAGCAATAAAGTAAAAAAAACAGCTCTTACTTCCAACTTATCAAATAAACTGACTCTACCTCCTTCAATGAGAAGTTTAAATCCCTCTTTGCAAAAATTAATTTTGCAAAACTGGATTCAACAAAATTTACCACTTAAAGAAAATGATCTGCAAAAATTAGTCAGTTTAATAAAAAATTCTAACTTAAATATAGAAAACAAACAATTAATCAAAACGGCTTCTTTTTTGGTAAAAAACAAACTACCTCTTTCCTCTTATCTTATAAAAGGAACTGCCAGTTTTTTAGATGTTAAATCTTCAATGTCCCAAGAACTTAACAAGTTCCCTGGTCTGAAGGAACAGTTATCAGTTAATCTTTTTAATAATCCGGAACAAATAAAAGCAAAGTTAGAACAATATTTTGAGAAGTCAGGCAAAATTTTACAGCAATTATTTGCCCAGGATACTGAAAACAATTCTCTCTTAAAAGGACAGCTTATGGGACAACAGGCTGTAAATGCTAGGAGAGAATCACTTTTGTTTGTAGAAATACCACTTTTTTTAAATCCCCAAAAAGAAACTCCGCTACCTCTTTTTCTAAAGTACAGCCAGTCTGCAGACAATAAAATATCTGCTAAAAAAAATCAATATTCTCTTGAATTTATCATAGAATTACCTAGTCTCGGTACTATTAGGGCTAAGATATTAATTGAACAAAAGAAAATTTATAGCAGTTTTAAAGCTTCAAATGAACGAACTGCGGAATTAATTGAAGAATATTTTCCTGATTTAAAGCAGCGACTTTCAAAAAACGGGTTTAATGCTCTAAAACCTGAAATAAAGGAGTTTCAGGAAGAAAGACCTATTTTTAATTTTTTAAATGAAAACTTGGCTGAAGAGTCCATTAACTTCCATCATATAAATTTCAAAGCATAAGGATGATAAAGATGAGTGATAAACATAAAGATGATCAGCAAAAAAAAGCAGCTGCACTTAAATATAATATTGAAGAAGATAAAGCTCCCCGAATAGTGGCTAATGCAAAGGGAGAAATCGCCCAAAAAATAATTGGAATTGCAGAGGAACACAATATCCCAATAAGAGAAGACCAAGATATTGTGGACATCTTGGTCCAGCTGAATATTGGAGAAGAGATTCCGATGGAATTGTATGAAGTTATTGCTGAGATACTTAGTTTTATTTATCGTCTGGAAAACAAGGAGATTTAATACTCTAAGCTCTTTTCTATCATATTTATTGAATAACCAATAAGTTAATTTTAAATTAATTTTTTAGAGTTTATAATTCTTTAAGTTTCTCTAAGGCATATTTAATTTCATCTTCAGTATTAAAATATCCAATACTAAATCTTAAAGTACCTTCGGGAAAAGAGCCAATTGTTTTATGAGCTAAAGGCGCACAATGCAAGCCTGATCTGGTCATTATTCCATATTTATCATCTAAGATAAAACTTATTTGACCCAAATCTTTGTTCTCAATAGATATAGATATTGTGGGGGCTTGTTTATTAATATCAGCTGGTCCATAAATTTTGACTTGGTTAATTTTCTTTAAACCCTCAATAAACATTTCAGTAAGATCTAATTCATGTTTTCTGATATTTTCTAATCCTTCTTTCTCTATAAATTCAATACCTGCTTTAAGTCCTGCAATTCCGGGAGTATTCATAGTGCCGCTTTCAAATTTATCAGGTAAAAATTCTGGTTGGTACTCTTTATCTGAAATACTGCCGGTTCCACCTTCAATTAAAGAGTCCATATCTTCTGCCAACTTTTTACTTACTGCAAACCCACCTGTGCCTGGTGGTCCCATTAAACCTTTATGCCCAGTAAAGGCAAGAAAATCAGTTTTTAACTCTTGAAAATCTATTTGATAAGCGCCAGCTGCTTGGGCAGTATCCAAAAAAAAGTATAAGTCATTATCATGTGCAATATCTGAAATATTTTTTACAGGCATTAAAGTACCAGTGACATTTGAGGCATATGTTATTACAATAAGTTTTGTATTATCTTTAATATAATTTTTAATTTTATTAGGATCTAATGTTCCATCACTTGCACATTGAATATAATCCACTTCAATAATTCCCTTTTTTTCAAGACCCTTAAGTGGTCTTAAAACAGAATTATGTTCCATAGTTGTAGTTATTACATGGTCATTTTGTTTTAAGATGCCTTTTAATCCCATATTTAAAGCATAAGTTACATTATGAGTAAATATAATCTGTTCTGGTTTTGAAACATTAAAGAAACTTGCTAACTTTGCTCTCGATTCTAAAATGAGCCTGCCTGCCTTTATAGAGTCCCTATACCCACCTCTTCCGGGACTACATCCGATATTTTCATAATAATTGAATATGGCTTTTTTAACCCTTTCAGGTTTTTTATGACTAGTTGCAGCATTATCCAGATATACTTTTCTCATTTTTTACCTCCTATTGTTGAGAACAAATTATCAAAATTATAATCATGTTTATATTTATTTTATTACATTATATTAGGTAATAAGCTTATTTTCAAGATAAAATAAGAATTTATTATAAATTTTATAAAAAAACTTTATAAATAATCATGATTATGCTATAATAAGAGTGAATTAAATCACAACATTAGGAGGCATACATATGAATGATAAAAAAGGAATTATTATAACAGGAGCAGTAATAGGTTTATTTGGAGGACTTCTAGTGAAATTTGGTAATCCCTTAAATATGGGAATCTGTGTAGCTTGTTTTATAAGAGATATTGCGGGGTCTATTGGTCTACATCGGGCAGGAGTAGTTCAATATATCAGGCCAGAAATAATAGGTTTTGTATTAGGGGCTTTTATTATTGCTAGATTTACTGGTGAATTTAAAGTTACGGGTGGTTCATCTCCTATTAGTCGATTTGTGATTGCTATGTTTGTAATGATTGGTGCCTTAGTGTTTTTAGGCTGTCCTTTAAGGATGGTTTTAAGATTAGCAGGAGGAGATTGGAATGCTATACTTGGTATAGTAGGTTTTGTTTTAGGAGTTTTAGTGGGTTCACAGTTTTTGAAAAAAGGCTTTACATTAGGAAGAAGTTATAAGATCAATAAAACTAGTGGTTATATATTACCTCTTATTATGGTTTTATTTTTAATTTTTAGGATATTAAAACCAGGCTTTATTATATTTAGTGAAAGTGGACCAGGAGCTGCTTATGCTCCTTGGATAATTGCTTTAATTGCTGGTTTAGTTATTGGTATTTTAGGACAGAGAAGTAGAATATGTATGGCTGGTGGTATTCGTGATCTTTACTTAATAAGAGATTCTCATTTAATTACCGGCTTTATTTCTATCTTTATTTTTGCTTTTATTATTAATTTAATTTTTGGTAACTTTAATCCGGGATTTGTCGAACAACCTGCTGCTCATACTGATTGGTTATGGAATTTACTAGGAATGTTCTTAACTGGATTTGGATCAGTTCTTTTAGGTGGATGTCCTTTAAGACAGACTATTTTAGCTGGAGAAGGAAATACAGATTCAGCTATAGCATTTTTTGGTTATCTTGTCGGTGCTGCTGTTTCACATAATTTTGGTTTAGCGGGCTCAGGTAGTGGAGTAGCTTTTGCAGGTAAATTTGCTGTTATTTTTGGTATTGTAGTAGTAGGTTTAATTGGAATAAGTAGTATAAAACTTTCCAAATCATATTAATTACATAAATTTAAAGGAGGAAAAACCATGTTAGAAGTTGATACCAGAGGTAGATCTTGTCCAGAACCTGTGATTATGACCAAAAACGCTGTTAGTGATTTACAAAAAGGAGATAGTATTAAAGTATTAATTGGGGAAGAAGTTGCTAAAGAAAATGTAGGTAGATTTGCAAAAAATGCTGGTTGTAAAGTGGAAATTGAAGAAAAGGGTAATGAAGAATATGAACTTGTTATTACTAAAAAATAATTAAGATTAAAAAGGAGAATGATTGTGAAAGATTATTTTATCTTATTTACTTTTTATTCAACTCATCTAGCTTTAGAATTTGAGAGAACTTTGCAATCAAAAAATATATTTGTAAAATTAATTCCAGTACCTAGAAAAATCAGTTCTTCTTGTGGCTTAGCTGGAAAAATTGATGAAACCGATATTTCTGAGGTTAAAGAAATTTGCATTGAAAATGATATTGAATTTGAGGAAATATATAAAGTGTATAATGATAATAAGAAATCACCAGAAAAAATATAAATACCAACAAGAGGCAGTTTAAAAAGCTGTCTCTTTTTTATTCATTACTAAATTTTCGGAAATTAAAATTTTACCTTTTAGGGAAGGTAGATTTGATATTATGTAATATATCATATCAAATAACAATAAAATGAAATTTATTTTATTATATTATATAATTAATACACTAATAAAAGGATGGAGAATAAATTATTAGAGGATTAATATAACCAAAATAATTATATTAATAAGGAATTAGAGATTGCACTTACAGCTGTAAAAAACCTGGAGGATTATTTAAAATTTTCAGGTAAAACACTAAAAAGTGCTAGTGTCTCTGATGTAAAGAATTATATAAAAGTTATGATAAAAAATGAAAAAAATGAGGCAAAAAGATTATTGGCCTTAGCGCGATATTTTCATTTAATTGATACTAAGGATATCTATATTTATTTCAATCTTTGGAGCAAAAGATGTTATTGAAAATATTATAAGTAGAGCAATAAAATTTAGTAGGAGAAGATCTGACTCATAAAATTTTTGAGAAACTTCCTATTTTATTCCTTTGTACTCCAAGCCAAAAACTGTTTGCTTATACTAAAGAATTAATAAAAGAATGAAGGATAATCTTAAACCTGAAATCTATTGTAAAATAATGGCTGGTAATTATCATAATATTTAAAGAGAAATTTTTTTAGATGAGAAGAAATTATATCAAAAAGCAAACAATATAGATGAATATCTAAAGGAAAGACATCAGAGAAAAGTTAAAGAATTACAAAATTATTGTGATAAAGGGAACATTTGGTGTGAACAAGAAATTACGAGAGGTTGTTTATTATGTTAAATCACATCATGAGATATTAGCAGGTAAAAGAAACGGTAGCAAACTTTATATAACCAAAATATCTTATGATACAGTTAATTTAATAAATGCAACTGTTTAAAGCAAAAGGCATTATTACACTTGTCACTGTCCTTTTATTAGAGAATCTTTTCAGAAGAAAGAGGGCCTATAAATTCGGATTGTTGTTATTTTAGTGCCGGCTTTGCAAAATTTTCCTATGAGATTATATTTGATACTGAGCTGAAAGTTGAATTAATAGGATCTCCTTTAAAAGGAGATGAAAATTTTAGATTTGTAATATATCTACCTGAAAATATATAATTATGTTATGAAAACAAATTTTCTTTTATAAAGGAGGTTTTGAAAATTAAAACTATTAATTTCAGTAAATATTTAGATAAATATGAA
>CAYSHP010000101.1:0-6943 GCA_964430875.1 uncultured Halanaerobiales bacterium | reverse complement strand
TATTCTAATAAAGCCAAAGTATACTTTCTACTGCTGTTTAATTTATCTCTAAATTCTGCTAAAGTTATTGTTTCTTTTTGTTCTAAATGGTTTATCAATAAATCTTTTGCTTTTTTAACAGCAGAGGTTAAAAAGTATAAATCCTCTTTTATATAGACTATTTCTCTATTGTCAACTAAATATTCAAATACTTCTTCTTTTTTTGAACCTTTTTCAATAATTTCCTCCACATTAGGTGGCATAAAAAGCTCCTTTTTAAATTCACTTATTATTTCTTCTTTTAACTCTTTTTCCTTTTTATTTAAGACTACCTCATAATCATATTTTTTCACATATGATCCTTTAACCTTAATTTTTTCTTTATCAATCAAATCATTTAAAAACTGATTATACTCTTTATTATCAAACTCTAAAGAAAGCCTTGTTCTTAATTCTTCTTTTGATAAACCAGCTTTTAATCTGTTTTCATTATGAAATTTATCAATAATTTCTAATAGTTCTTTTTCTAACTTCTGATAATTATTAATATGAATCCAGGTTTTTTCATTACCTCTTGCAAAATATTCAACTTTATTTTCATCATTTAGTTCTTGCAATATTTCTTTAATTTTTTCTTTTCTTATACTGGTCTTTTTAATTAAATATTCATAAGTAACGGTTTCATCTTTAAATAATTCACAAATATACTCTACCCGCTCTTTATCATCTAAACTCTCTTTTTTCTTTAATTCTTCTATTTCATCTTCTTTAAATCTTTTTCTAAGATGAGGATGAGTATCTATAATATTGCCGCCCCCAATTGTTGTCATCGGAGAATATCTTCTAATCACATAATTTTCATTATATCGGGCTACAACTTCTTCTTCTAATCTATATTGAACTAATCCACTTTCTCCGGGTAATAACTCTTCTTTATTTAATAAATATAAGCGGCCTATAACTTCTTTTGCCCCAATATGAAACCTTATCCTATCTCCATGTTCAACAACTAGAGGAGCGTTTTTTAATACAGTTAAACGACCATCTAAAAATTTTGTATTCATTAAACTATTAGGAGTAGCTAATACATTTCCCCGTTCAATTTCATCTTTATAAACACCAGTTAGATTTATTCCAACCCTTTGGCCAGGATAAGCACTATCAGCATTCTTATTATGTACCTCAAGGCTTCTTACTCTAACTTCTTTTTGAGTAGGATAGATTAACAATTTATCATCAACATTAATTTTACCACTTACTAAAGTTCCTGTAACAATTGTTCCATGACCTTTTATTGTAAATACTCTATCAACAGGATAATATATATTACCAGTTATTTCTTTAGACTCCATGTTATCAATTATTTCAATTAATTTATTTTTTAAGGTATTTAAACCTTTCCCTTCAGTAGCAGAAACCGGAATAATTGGGGAATCACTTAAAAAAGTCTCTGACAATTTTTCTTTTATTTCTTCAACCATAAGTTCTACCCACTCATCTTCAACCATATCGGATTTAGTTACAACTATTAACCCTTTTTCCACATTTAATAAACTTAAGATGTCTAAATGTTCTCTGGTCTGAGGCATAACTCCTTCATCAGCAGCTATAACTAAAAGCGCTATATCAACCCCACCTGCTCCGGCCAACATATTTTTAATGAATTTTTCATGACCAGGTACATCTACAATACCTAAAGTGTAATCTTCATTTAATTTTAAGTCTGTAAAACCCAAATCAATAGAAATACCTCTTTTTTTCTCTTCGGATAATCTATCTGTATCTGTCCCACTTAATGCTTTAATCAATGTTGTTTTACCGTGATCTATATGACCGGCTGTTCCAATAATAAAGTTTTTTTGGGACATAGAAATTTCCTCCTGGTTTAAATTATTTTCTTAAAAGCTTCAACAATCTGGTCTATTTCATCCTTTTTTATAGTTCGCAAATCAAATAACATATAATCATCATGTAATCTTGTAAATATTGGAGGATTATTCATCCTCAAATTATAGGATAAATCATTTAATTCAAATCCTTTAACCTGAACCTTTATAACATAAGTAGGTATTTCTTGTACAGGAAAAGCACCACCACCTGTTTTTGAAGAACTTTTCTCAATCTCAGTAAATATTTTATCATTACCAATATTATCTAAATGATCTTTTAATATTGATGCTTTTTCTTTGATAACTTTTATATCCTCACTTATCATTTTTAGAGTTGGTAATTTTTTTCGGTCTTCTTCTTTTAAGTATGCTTTTAAAGTGGCTTCCAATGAGGCTAAAGTAAATTTATCAACCCTTAAAGCCCTTGTAAGCGGGTTTTTCTTAAGCTTTGATATAAAATCCTTTTTACCTACTATTATACCGGCTTGTGGACCGCCTAAGAGCTTATCACCACTAAATGAAACTAAGTCAGCACCCCGAGTAATTTTATCAGCAACTGTAGGTTCATTTTTTAGACCTAAATCAGATAAATCTCTTATAATACCACTACCTAAATCTTCAACAACAGGTAGGTTATATTTATCTCCTAATTCAACTAACTCCTTTAATTTAACTTCTTTAGTAAAACCCATTACTTTGTAATTGCTAGTATGAACTTTTAAAAGCATACCAGTGTTTTCATTAATCTTCTGCTCATAATCTTTTTGGTATACTTTATTGGTAGCCCCAACTTCAACTAATTTGGCACCACTTTTTTCCATAACTTCTGGTATTCTAAATGAACCACCGACTTCAACCATTTCTCCTCTTGCTAATATTACTTCCTTATCTTTAGCAAAAGTATCTAAAATTAAAAGAACGGCAGCTGCATTATTATTAACAACCAAACCATCTTCTGCTTTAGTTAATTCAATTAAAAATTCTCGAACATTATTATAGCGTGAACCTCTTTGACCCGATTTCTTATCTATTTCTAATGTAGAATAATTTTTTGCCACATTTACTAATGAATGAATAGCTTCTTCAGATAATAATGATCTACCCAAATTAGTATGAACTATTGTTCCAGTTGCATTTATCACATTTTCTAAGTTTGGAGCTAAATAATTTTGAATATATTCTTCAATATCTTCAAATATAAAATCAATACTTAAATTCAAATCCATTTCTTTTAAAGCTTGTTTTTCAGTTTTGGCAATGATATTTCTTTTTTGATCCAAAACTTCTCTAACAGCTTTTAAGACCAGATTGTGATTATATTTTTTTATTAATTTTTTACCCCTCTTACTTTCTAATAAGTCATTAACCGCCGGTATCTGACGAAAAAGTTCATTTTTCATTTTTATCCCTCTTTTTTGGCAATTATCTCAATCACATTTAAAGCTTCATTAACTTCTTTTAAGGTATTAAAATAGCTAAAACTAAATCTGACCATGCCTTTTTGATCAGTATTCATATATTTATGGAGCAGTGGAGCACAATGTAGGCCACCCCTTACAGATATATTATAATCATTTTGTAGTAAATGAGCAAATCTATTTGCACTTAAATCCATTAAATTTATACTTACTACACCTACTTTTTTATCTAAATTAGTAGATCCATAAATAAGTACCCCTTTAATATTTTTAAGCCCATCAATAAATTTATCCACTAGTTTTAATTCATGTTTATAGATATTAGTCCGGCCAGTTTTATTAATGAAATCTATGCCTGCTCCCAATCCGATGATACCCAAGGTATTTAAAGTACCACTTTCATATTTATCTGGCATAATTTTAGGTTGATAAGTGTTTAAAGAATTACTACCGGTTCCACCTTCCATTAGAGTATCTAGATCTATTTCAGGTTTTAAGTATAGACCCCCAATACCAGGAGGGCCAAAAAGAGATTTATGGCCAGGTACTGAAAACATATCAATACCCAATTCATCTATATTGATATCTAATATTCCGGCTGTTTGAGCAGCATCAATTAAAATTTTTATATCGTTTTCTTTGGCAAAACTGGTAATTTTTGAAATGTTATTAATAGTACCCATGACATTAGAAGCATGGGAAAGGATTATAAGAGAAGTATTCTCTTTAACAGCTTTTTTTAAATCAGTTAATTCAACAAAACCATTATTTTTATCAAAATTAATATAAGAAACAGTAATCCTACCCTCTTTTTGCAGCTTATTAAGAGGGCGAATTACTGAATTATGTTCTAACTTAGTAGAGACAACATGATCTCCTTTTTTTAGAAAACCCTTAATTGCTAAATTAAGAGACTCTGTGGCACCAGATGTAAAAATGAAACGAGAAGAATCTTTAATACTGAAAAATTGGGCAATCTTCTCCCTTGTATTAAAGATTCTTCTATTTATATTCATTGTTTTTACACCTTGCGACCTACCTGGGTTGACGCCTTCACTTCTAAAAAAACTATCAACCTCTTTATATACCTCTTCAGGTTTGGGATAGGTAGTCGCTGCATTGTTAAAATAGATCATTTTTAGTGTATAAAGCCTTCTTCCTTTAGAATTTCTCTGGCTTTTTCTTCATCTTCCTCAGCAACTAATACAACTGGACCAGTACAACCCATACCAGTTTCTGCGTAAATATCGGCTTTCCAAAGTGTTTGCTGAGCAGTCTCAATTTCTAAAATATCAATACCGGCAATTTCTTCACCAGTTACTTTTTTCTCCGGCATTTCTACTTCTTCCACTTCTTTTGTTTCAGTCTTACTTTTTAATTCTTCGATTATATCCGCAAGTCCTGCTTTATTTGCCTTTTTCATTTCTTCTTTAGTTATCTTAAGTAGGTTACCTCTGCTTACTTCTGCCATGTATTTAATAGCATTAGCGATTACAGGGGAACCAGAAGCTCTGGAAATAATGCCAACTAATTGATCATATTCAGCACTTACACCAGGGCCATATCCAAAACCAGATGCTTCATACTTTCCACCTGTAGTATAGGCAGAAAATACTTTCATTAACATATTGCCGGTTAAAGTATCGGTAACCATTACATCAGGTACACCCATCAATAGGTCATTACCGCGCATTACTACTCCGCCATCAGACCTAACTGAAGTAGCAAATTGAATATCATAACCATTATCCTTTAATTCTCTTAAATTATTTTCAACTAATCTAGCACCATCTACATTTAAAATACCTACTTTAGGTTCTTCAATACCTAAAGATTTGGCAGTAGCAATACCATATACAGCATTTTTTAACATAGAAGCTACCCGGTCTGTATCACTAGTACCAGTTGTGGTAGCAATTAACATCTCTTTTCCTCTACCAGGAGTAATAACTCTACCTACAGTTGATACTCCGAAAGGAAAATTATAGTGTAAAGTTACAGAAGCATCAATTTCTCCTGTGTCTAGCTTATTGTCCATCTCTTCATGGGCATCAGCTAGACAGGAACATTTATTACCATCACAACCGATGGTTTCAACTTCTATATCACTATTATTTTTCTCTGCCATCTCAGCAGCCTTTTGTAACTCTTCAGGACCATGTTCACTGTCAAGTAAAGTAAGTCCTATCTTCTTTTTTTCACCAAACTGTCCGGATTCAATTGCATCTGCCAATTCATTAAAAATTCCAGCCACTTTTTCTTTTGTTTTATCTGCCATATCATTCACCTCAATTAGACTCGACAGTCATATTTTCAGCCATTTTGCGCATGGCATCAGCAATCATGCTCTTAATTTCTTCATCACTTACGGCTGATTTTTCTTCGGTTTCTCCTTGATTTCTTTCCATTACAAAAGAAACACCGTCAAACAGGTTGGTCATCCTGCCCAAGAAAAGACTACCCTTACCAATAATCATAGCATTTTCAATTTCTCCATCTTCAATCATTTTCACGGCAGGACCAACAAAAGGAACTCCAGACGGAATATGTCCCTGAGTAGGAGCAAAACCGGGCATACCGTGCTCTTCAACAAAATTCATAAGTTCTTTTCTTTCTAGGTCGCCTCTTTTAACTCCTAAGGCAGCAATCATCTTGTAATTAGATTCAGGTACATTACCGGCACCAGCTGGTTTTGTAATTTCAGGATTCTGCATTTCTACAGAATATTTATCTATATCTTTGATACTAATATCATTATCATCTAAAGGATCAGTAACTAAAGAACTAATAACTGCCTGTGGTGAAGAACCAGTTCCTACTTTGTGACGCCCTACAATATCAGTTCTCAGTATAGGATTTTCTCCATCATTTTTAGAAATTAATATTGCAAATCCACCAAGACCATCTTCTAAAATAGGCATTTCTTTTTTAACATGGTCTTTACCATTCATACCTAACTTAGCTACAGAACCACCTGCAACAACAGCTACATTATCATATACACCTGATTTTACTAAAGCAGCTGCATTTACCATTGCATGAGCAGGTGCAGCACAGAAACTCCTTACATCAGAACCGGTTGCATTAGTTGCTCCAGCCATTTCACCAATAGCTTTAGCAAAGTTGCCGCCACCACGTTGGTTAATATCTCCACAAGCTTCTTCAGAACATTCTAAAATATAGTCTACTTCAGAAAGATCGATATCATTTCTATATTCTAAGTTTTTCATTGCTAAAACTGCAGAAGCTTTACCAATTAGATTTTCATAAATTACATGGGCATTTAAGTTAATATCAGTCTCATGAGCACTTTTTACACAGCCCACCAATTCACCATCTAAATAAAATGGTTCAGCGTGTGCTTCAACTAATTTTTCTACAGCTGAAAGCTCTTCACCCTCACCTAAGTCAATATCCATATCTTTCAAGATAGGATGTTCATCAACTAATTTTTGTCCTTTTGTAGAAAACTCTTTTGTTAGTTTCACTAGGTCAAAAACATCTACATGTTTAACTAAAGGAATGAAAACTTCTTCTGACATAATTTCGCCAAAATCGCCTTCTTCTTTAGCTTCTAATAAATTATCACTTTCATACCAGGGAGTTTCAATATCTTCTAGATCGTTAGGTAAAATATTTCCTATGTAAGCCTGGTTA
>CAYSHP010000100.1:0-7040 GCA_964430875.1 uncultured Halanaerobiales bacterium | reverse complement strand
CCTGTGACCCCCTGCTTGTAAGGCAGGTGCTCTCCCAGCTGAGCTATTCGCCCTTATTGTAAAAATTGCATAGGATTTTCACATCCAGCAATAAATAGTATACACAAAAGATAATATGAAGTCAAAGTATTTTGCTATTATTATTTAAGATTAACTCATATATATTATATCATACTCTTTAATACTAGTTAATACTTCGATTTATATATTTTTATTATCATTTATCATATATTTCCAAAACATCATAATTTATCTTGAAATCACTACTGTTTCTAATGAAGTTATAAGATTCAATAGCAAGGTCATAATCAAAATTAGTCTTTACATTTCTTATGGTCTGTACAATTGTTTTATATAATCGTGGAATATCTAATAGTGTATTTTTTTGAAATATCTTATTAGCGAACCCTTGCATTACTTGTTTTTGCCTTTTTATCCTTGTAAGTTCATTTTCATTTGGGTCATAGTATCTTGCATAGTTTAAAGCTTCTTGTCCTGATAATAAATTATTACCTTCTTTTAAATATAATCCTAATTCTGGTACTTCAAATTCTTTATTAATATTTACTTCTACACCACTTATCAGATTTACTATATTTTTAAAACCTTCATAATCTATTACAAAATAGTAATCTGGATTTATACCAGTAATCTCATACATAATATTCATTAACTGGTCTTTATTATAATATTGTAATTTATGTCCTTGATATTCTTTATGAGAAGGAACTGCGGTGAGACTTAAAATCTTTCTATTGGGTTTTAAATTCGCTAATATAATTGAATCAGATTGTACTTTGCCTTCTTCTACATTTTCCTTTTTATCCTGACCTATTATTAATAAATCAATTTCTCTAGCCAAATTACCGTTTGAATCTCTTATTTGCTCATTATTATTTATATCTTGAGTTGATGTAACTTGTGTAGAATCTTCCTGATCATTTTGTTCAATAACATTATTAGTATCTCCATTATTTTTTTGGTTTACATCTGTTTTTTCATCTGAAGATTTTTCTGTAATTTTTTCTTCACTATTTTGGTTATTATCTTCTAAATCCATTACGCCATTTTCAGTTTCTTCTTTACTTAAATCCGAATCTGTAACTTGGCTATCTTGATTTGAACTTGTTCCGTTTGTTTTATTATTATCTCCATTAATAGATGCTTCACTTTCCTCATGATCAACACTATTATTACTATTTTCTTCTGTTTGATCAATATCCTGTTGATTGTTACTTACCTCTAAAGATTCTTGTTTTGGTTCTAATAAAAGATAACCATATTGATTATAAAAGTAAAATCCAAGAAATGCTAAAATCAAAATAGTTAATATAATAATCCATTTGTTTGTATTTCTACTATCTTCTTTATCCTCACTCATTATGTAATGTCCCTCCAATAAATAAGATACTAATATTAATTATTCTATATCTTGTAAAACAATTCCTGCTTACTAATACCATTAATTTACTATATATAAGGATTAAAGCATATTTTTTGACAAAAAAAAGAACCGATTTTACTCGGCTCCAAATAATTGTGCTGTTTTAACTTATTTATTTTATTCTTTCAGCTATTTCTTCAACCAATCGATCTATATCATTATAATCTTTTTCTTTTGCTGTTCCTTTTGAAACAACAGGTTCTAATAACTCTACATTTAGCTTATCTAACATGCCAACTACATCATCAACCATATTACCTGCCCACCCATAAGAACCTATTATTGATGCATATTTGGTCTTAGGTCGCAATGCATTTGCTAAATAAGTTACATAAACTGCTAAGGGGTGTGGACCTGTTAATACAGTTGGAGAACCTAGAACAATTGTAGAAGCATCTACTAGTGAAATTGCAAGTTCTCCTAAATCCATTTTGGTTAAATTAAATGGTTTTACCTTAATATCTTTTTCAATTAATTTCTTCACAAAATAATCTATCATGTCTTCAGTGCTGCCGTGCATAGATACATAGGGAACAACTACTTCTGGTTTAACCTGATCACTAGTCCAATTTTTATAAGCATCTAGGATAAATTCTGGATCATCATAAATTGGCCCATGACTAGGAGCAATAATATCTATATCATAATTATTAACTTTCACTAGATTTGATTTGATTACTTTTCTAAAAGGCATCATTATTTCTGCATAATATCTTTTGGCTGCCTGATAAACCTCATTTTCATCTTCAACAAATAAATCACTAGTAGCTAGATGGGAACCAAAAAAGTCACAAGAAAAGAGTATATTATCTTCTTTTAAAAATGTTGACATCGTCTCAGGCCAATGGACCCAAGGGGTATCAATAAATTCTAATGTCTTGTCACCTAATGATACTGTATCTTCATGAGAAACAACTTTTATTTTATTTTCGTCTATTTCTAATAAATCCAATAACATATCTTTACCTTTTTCACTTGTTAAAACTGTAGCTGTAGGATAGACATCTAAAATCTGAGGAATTGAACCAGAATGATCCTGTTCTGCATGATTTGAGATGATATAATCTATATTAGTAACATCACTTGCACGTAAATTTTTTATTAATTCACCTGCAAACTCAGGTTCAACTGTATCAATTAAAGCATTTTTAGTTGTACCTTTAACCAGATAGGAATTATAACTTGTTCCATCTGGTAAAGGAATTAATTCATCAAAAAGCCTTCTATCCCAGTCAATTACACCAACTGAATAAACATCTTCTTTTACTTTTCTTACAGACATAAAAAAACCTCCTTTTGTATATAACAATTTACTAAAATTTAATGTTGACTACTCTACTCGGAATTATATCATTATTCTATTCCCCTGTCAAAAATAATAGAGGGGCATATGCCCCTCTACCTCATTTTATTTAATAATCTATATTATATTTAATTTAAAGACTTTTTAATTCCTGTAAAATTTCTTTTAGAAAGGCAGGTAAATCTTTAGGAGATCTAGATGTGACTAATTTTTGATCTACAACTACTTCTTCATCCACCCATACTGCACCAGCATTAATTAGATCATCCTTAATAGCAGGGGTAGAAGTCAATGTTTTACCCTCAATAACGCCAGCAGAGGCTAATACCCAACCTCCATGACAGATTGAAGCAATTAGCTTGTTATTTTCCTTCATGTTTTTGACGAACTTTAATGTATTATTACATCTTCTCAATGTATCTGGCGCGTATCCACCTGGAATAATGACTCCATCAAATTTATTTGGATCTACATCTTTAGCTTTTTTATCTATTTTGATTGGATAACCATGTTTACTCTTTACTACATTACCCTCAACATTATCCGAAGCAATTATTGTTACATTTACACCGGCTTCTTTTAACCTCAAATAAGGATACCAAGCTTCTAAATCTTCATATTCATTCGCTACAAAAATAGCAACATTTTTACCTTCCGCTTTCATTTTTTTACCTCCTCATACTTGATAATTTTATTAAGAATATTATTAAAATCAAAATATTTTTTTTGCTATATTTACATCTTGTTTATATAATAATATATAGAAAATATAATATATGTTAATTGCTTGACAATTTCAATAATAATATGATAATATATAATTCGTGCCGAAGTGGCGGAATTGGCAGACGCGCAGCGTTGAGGGCGCTGTGGGCATCTTGCCTGTGCGGGTTCGAATCCCACCTTCGGCACCATTTTTATATTTTATATACCATATACTGTCAGATTATATTACATAAAAGTAAATATAAGAAATCAACCGGAAGTCTACACTTCCGGTTTTGTTATTTTTTTCAGGTTTTTATATAATTCGGACGGCGAGTGGCTAGAACAAATTTAATTACAATTATTGTAGATTAGCTGCTGGGGTCTGTTTATTATTCCTCAAATATGTATTACTTATTACCTAATCAATCTCCCAAACATTACCAAATTCCCATCCTATGAATTTAGCTTTCAGAATCATTTTTTAAACTTGTCTTAGCTCAATTTTGCCATTATAACCGTGTCAACTTACATATTTATCATAGTAACTATTTTTTATTATCTCATCCGAATTCATTCCAAATAAACCACAAATATAATCAACTTAACTATATTTCTTTATACAATTTATTTATAACCTTAAATAAAAATCTAATAGATTTTTTCTCAAATCTAAAATCATTAAAAGTGCCGATTAAATAGGTGTCTAATTCTGGATGATAAAACATAAAGGCACCGGTAGCTCCAGCATGTCCCCACATATTATACTTCTTAGGCATTAATAAGGGAATGGTTTTAAAATTCATCAACCCATAGCCATAATCAATACCGAGTGAATATTTAGTCCAATCTTTCATCTTTTCGAAGGTTTCTTTTTGAATGATTTGATGTTTAACAACTGCTTTCATAAATTCTAATAAATCTTTAGCAGGTGCGACTATCCCTCCTCCCGCATAATCAATATTAGCATAAGCAGGATAATTAGTTAATTTAGCATTTTTAATGTAAAAGTCTGCCATTGGATATTTGTTTTCCTCAATTGGTTTAGAATAATGAAGCATTGAAGATTGCTTCATCTTAAGGGGTTTAAAAATATATTCTTTTAATGCTTCATGAAAAGGCGTTGCAGTTATTTCCTCAATTATCAAACCTAATAGGTGATAATTTGTATCAGAATAATTAAATCCTTCCCCAGGAGGACAATGTGTTTTTAAATTTTCTTTTGACCATGCAATGATCTTTTTTGGTGACATAATAACATCCGGATTTTCAAAAAGATTTTCTAAGAGTGGATCCCAATGGTCATATAAACCTGACGTATGATTTAATAAATGTTTAATTTTAATCTCTTCAGAATAATCTTTTCCTTTGTAAATATGTAGGTTTTTTAACAATTTATCATCTAAAAACTTACTTATGTTATCATTAAAATTTAATTTTCCATTTTCATACAATATACCAACTAAAATAGATGTAAATAATTTTCCGACACTAGCAATATAATAAGGCTGCTCAGAGTCTATATGAATATTATCTTTAGAACTCCCTGCCAAATCCATATTAAAATCTAATCTTTCCGAATTAATTAATAAATGTATACTATTTTGTTTGGAAGACTTATTTACAGTCTTTTTAAATAATTTTTCGATTGTTTTTTTTGCCTTTTCCTTATTCACTTGTATCACATCTCTCTATCATTTTTAGTTAATTTTTTACTCAAATAATACACCTTACTATTTATCTATACAGCTATAAACTCTCTTCTTTCCTTTTTACATAACCTCATTATTGTATCTTTACCTGTAACTAAAGATGTAGGAAGACCGCCTGGAGGTTGCAGCCATTGGCCACTAAGAAAGATATTATTCAAATCCTTAATATACCCATTATGTCGCAATTCTTTCCCCTGTAATGTTGGCCAAAAGCCCATAAAAGCGCCACGATATGCATTACAATATTTTGCATATGTTTGAGGACTAGCAACATCAAGTAATTTTAGCTTTCCCTGCATGTAAGGAAAACGAGTTTCCATTGCCTTAATTACACTCATTCCTATACGTGTTTTCTCCTTATTGTATGTCTCTTTATCATTTATAAGTTCTTCCCACCAATCCAATTCAGGTTCAAATTGATTAATAGCAAATGTTATAACTGTATGGCCTTCTGGAGCAAAATTAGGTTCATATGCATAATGTGTCATTTGCAGATATTCTATCGGTTTTTCATTTTGTTTAATATCTATTGACTCTACAGGAAATTTAAGTGTTCGCGTAATATTATCCATTGAACCTTTATAACCAATTCCTATATAGATATTTGAAGCTAAGGGATAATCTTTTGTATTATCATATCTCTTTTGAAATTGCTGGTCGGGGTATTTCCCGTCCAGTAAATGCTCATACAATACATTGGCATCAGTGGCTGCAATAAAATAATCAGCTTCATAATAATTACCATTTTTACACTTGATTTCCTTTACTGTTTTTTCTTCAATATCAATTCCTACTACTTCACTGGAGGTTTCTACTTTACCTCCTAATGATAGGTATCTATCTGCCATACGCATAGCTAATGCTTTAGAACCTCCCATTGGAATAGAAGATTGTCCCCCTGTAAAGGTTCCAAGGGGAAATATAACTGACACAGCACTATAATCTCCTTCTGGTAGGAAAGAAGAAATGGCTGTCCTTAGTGCCGGATGTTTAAACTTTTGGGCAAAATCCTGTACACTGATTTTGTTATATTTATTCATTATCGGGCCAACATTTTTCATAGAGAACATATATTTAAATTTTTCAAAAATATTCATCATATCAAATGGTTTTCCCACAGGAACAGAAAATGTATGTAATTTTTTGATGTCTTTACAAAAGTCTTCTATCATATTTTTATCTTCAGGTGATATTTTCAACCAGCTTTTTTTAAGTTTTTCCAGATCCCGATAAAAATGTACTGTAACATCCTCATACTCAACTGCCATAAAGCTCTTAGGTTCATAAATCTCTATATCATCAAGAGCACCAACGGTCTCCCAAAGAGTTCTAATAGGGGTCTCTTCTTTTGTACCCACAAGCCAATGTATACATCCATCTATATGATAGCCCTGACGGTCCCAGCCTGTGCACTCCCCACCTAAAGTGTGGTGTTTTTCAAGTATAATGCTTTCAAACCCATTCTTTTGAGCAAAAATCCCTGCTGTTAATCCTGCAATGCCTCCACCTATAATAACTAACTTCTTCATATAAACCTCCTTAATGTTTGTCATCCCGATAATAAGTTATAATCCCTATTTATCTTTTTTATTGAGACGAGACGAAGTAATGACATCTGTCCCCATACTTTCTAAAAGTTCTATTTGAGCCTCTTCATCAAAATCTTCAGGAAGTAAATCATTAGCAACCATAACAGAAAGACCCAACTGAAAAATTCGCATTTTTAATAAAATCATCATTAATTCTTCATCATTAAAATCTCCTAATTCTTTATCATCTTTCATCTCCTGTATAATTTCATTTCCAAGTTGCTCGTCATAGTCTTCCATGTAATCATTCTTTTTTAATACTAATTCCTGGAATAATATACTATATT
>CAYSHP010000099.1:0-7145 GCA_964430875.1 uncultured Halanaerobiales bacterium | reverse complement strand
ATATTATACAAAAATTAAATAAAAAGGTATTAATAATCACACATGATAACAGCAGAATTGAAACAATTTATGAGGATTTAATAAGAGTCATTGATAAAGAGAGGGTAAGTATCTTTCCGGAAATTGAAACATTACCTCATGAAAAGATTAATCCTGATTTTAATATTCTAAAAGAAAGGATCAGGGTTTTAAATGAAATGCAGTTTGCAAATCATGAAAATATTGTTATCACCAGTGGTACTTCTATTTTAAGGAAATTAATGCCTAAGGAATACTTTAAAAGAAAAAGTATAGATATAGATATAGATACTGAGATTAATCTAAATAAAATCAGTTCAAGTTTAATTCAACTGGGATATGAGAGAGAAAAAATGGTTGAAGAACCTGGTCAGTTTTCTATTAGAGGCGGTATATTAGATATTTATACTTTAATATATGATGACCCTGTGCGCATTGAACTTTTTGGAGATGAAGTAGATTCCATAAGGTTTTTTAATGTAGAAACACAAAGGTCGATTAATAGTATAGATAGTATTACAATAACACCTGTTAATGAGATTGTTTTTGATAAAAAACAGATTGAAAAATTTTTGCCAAAAATAAAAAGAGATTATAAAAAGCAGATTAACAGATTAAATAATGCTGAAAACCAGGAAGAAGCCAAATTTTTAAAGGAACTTAGTGGTGAAAACTTAGATAAATTAAGTGAACTTCATTATTTTGAAGGTTATGAACAGTTTTTACCATATTTTTATGAAGGTAAATTAAGTACAATCTTTGATTATATGGATAATGATTTTTATGTAATCTATGATAATAGTGAAAGAGTTTGGCAGAGATTGAAATCATACCACCGCGATTTGGAAGAAACAATGGTTTCCTTACTAGAACAGGGAAATATATTACCCACATATAATAATATCTTTTTGACTGAAGATGAATATTTAAGCTTTGATAATAATATGGAAGGCCTTTATTTTACTGATGAAATAAAAGAAAGTCCTTTAAATCAAATTAAAAACAAGATTAGATTTGCTACAGCTGGGGTAGAATCTTTTAATGGTCAGTTTGAATTAATAAAAGACCGTTTAAAAGACTTAAATAAAAAAAATTATACTGTTCTTTTAACCTTAAATACGGAATCTAAGGCTAAAAAGTTGAATAGTTTTCTTAGAGAAAATAATATTAAAAGTATATACAGCAACAATATTTATTTAGGAAGAATTAATATTACTGATGAGAGTTTTTCATCAGGTTTTATGTTTGATGATTTAAAATTAGCTGTATTTTCTGAACGTGAGATCATTGGCAAAAAGCAACAGAGAAAAAGAAAAATTTCTGATTTCGAAGAAGGAGTTAGAATTTCCTCAGTCAATGAATTATCTAAAGGGGACTATGTTGTTCATGAAAATCATGGCATAGGTAAATATCTTGGTGTGAAGACACTTGAAGTACAAAATAAACATCAAGATTATTTGATGATAAAGTATAAAGAGACAGATAAGCTTTATGTCCCTACTGAAAAGATAGATTTAGTGCAAAAGTATATTGGAGCTGACACTAAACCTCCTAAACTTAATAAATTAGGGGGTAATGAATGGCAGAAAGTTAAACAACGTGTGCAAAATTCAGTTAAAAAAATGGCTATCGGACTATTAGAACTTTATGCAGAAAGAGAAATGACTGAGGGTTATGCATTTTCAGAAGATACTAAATGGCAGAAGGATTTTGAAAATGATTTTCCTCATGAATTAACGCCTGATCAGTTCAAGGCTATCGAAGATGTTAAAGAAGATATGGAATCTGATACACCGATGGACCGGTTATTGTGTGGAGATGTAGGTTATGGCAAAACAGAAGTGGCTATTAGAGCTGCCTTTAAAGCTGCCATGGATGAAAAACAAACAGCAGTATTAGTACCAACTACTATATTGGCTCAACAGCATTATAACACTTTTAAAGAAAGAATAGATCAATATCCTGTTAATGTGGAAATGTTAAGCCGATTTAGGACTCAGGCCGAACAAAAAAAGATTATAAAGGATCTAGCTAAGGGTAATATTGATATTTTAATTGGCACCCATCGTTTAATATCTAAAGATGTAAATTTCAATGACTTAGGACTTTTAGTAGTGGATGAAGAACAGCGCTTTGGAGTTGCTCATAAAGAAAAACTTAAATCTTTAAAATCTAATGTAGATGTTTTAACATTAACAGCTACCCCGATACCTAGAACTCTTCATATGTCTTTAATAGGAGTTAGAGATATGAGTGTAATTGAAACACCTCCTAAAGATCGGTATCCAATCAGAACTTATATTAGAGAATTTGATGAACAGTTAATTAAAAACGCTATTAATAAAGAGTTATCTAGAAATGGCCAAGTATATTTTGTACATAATAGAGTTGAGGATATTGATAGAAAAGCTGATATGATTGGTAATTTAATTCCAGAAGCCAGAATTGCGGTTGCCCATGGGCAAATGAGTGAACGGAAGTTAGAAAATATTATGATGGATTTCTATGAAGGTAGATATGATGTTTTAGTCTGTACAACTATTATTGAAAATGGTTTGGATATTTCTGATGTTAATACTATAATAATAAATAGAGCAGAATATATGGGTTTAGCACAACTTTATCAACTTAGAGGTAGGGTTGGTAGATCAAATAGAATAGCATATGCCTATCTATTATATGAAGAAAATAGGATATTATCAGAAGTGGCTAATAAGAGATTAAAAGCCATTAAAGAATTTACAAGTTTAGGTTCTGGATTTAAAATTGCTATGCGAGATTTAGAGATTAGGGGAGCAGGCAATTTACTTGGTGCAGAACAAAGTGGTCATATCGCTGCTGTAGGATTTTCTTTATATACAAAATTATTAGATAGTGCAATTCAAGATCTTAAAGGCCAAAATGAAGAAGTCAAAGATGTAGAAATAGAAATAGACATTGATGCTTATATTCCCGACAGCTATATTTCTGATTCTAGACAAAAAATTGAAATGTATAAAAAACTTAAAAAAGTTGATAGTGAGGCCAATATAATTTCATTGATTGATGAATTTGTTGATAGATTTGGAGATCCCCCTAAAACAGTTATGAATTTAATTGAACTAAGTAGATTAAACGTAATAGCTAAAAGTTTGGGTATAAAAAATATTTCCGAAAGTTCTGCAGGCTATCGAGTTATCTTTAGAGAAGATAATAAGATAGACGGGGACTATATAGTAAATTTATTAAATGAATACCCTAAGAAATTAAAGGTTAGAAATTCTGAAAATCCAGAAATTATTATAAAAAATAAAAAGTTAAGTTTATTAAAGAAAATATTGAAGTTTTTAAAAAGGCAGGTATACAGTATAGAGGAGTAGTTTTTATGACAGACAAAAGTTCAAGTTTTTTAAAAGGGGCGTTTATATTAAGTTTAGCTGGTATCTTATCAAAAATAATGGGATTTGGTTATCGTATTATTTTAAGCAGGATACTTGGTGATGAAGGTATAGGGTTATACCAAATGGCTTATCCTATATATGCTACTCTTTTAGTAGTATCTAGATCTGGTATTCCAATTGCCTTAGCTAAATTAATTTCAGATCGAGTTGCCAAAGATCAACGCAAAGCTGCTTTTAAGATTTTTATAGTTGGGAGAAAGTTAAGCATAGTTGTTGGTTTGTTTTTTTCTATCTTAATGGCGATTTTAGCTAAACCCCTTGTTAATATTTTAAACTGGGACCCCAGAGCTTTTTATGCTGTATTAGCGTTATCACCGGCCATATTTTTTGTTTCAATTATGGCCACTTACCGTGGTTTTTTTCAAGGTCTTCAGAATATGGTTCCTACCGCCTATTCACAAGTATTAGAACAGTTAGTTAGAATGATAACAATGATTGGATTAGTATATTATCTAATTAGATATGGATTGGGATATGCAGCAGCTGGCGCTACCTTCGGGGCGGTCACCGGTGCAATAGCTGGTTTGATCTTGGTAGTAAAAATATATAGTAATAAAAAAACAGAGATATTTTCATTTATTGAATCGGGCAGTGTTGAATCTATAAAAACATTTAAAATTATAAAAGATATTGCCTATCTTGGTATACCTATAACATTTGGGGCTTTGGTACAGCCTTTGATGAATCTTGTCGATGCAGCCATTGTACCGAATAGACTACAAATAGCTGGTTTTTCTATTGAGGCTGCCTCACAATTATATGGTAGATTGGCAGGAATGGCTATGGTTTTGGTGAATTTCCCTACTATTATCACTGTAGCCCTAGCAGCTAGTTTAGTACCAGCTATTTCAGAAGCATTTGCACAAGATAATCACCAATTAATAAAAAGAAGAACTGAAACAGCTTTAAGATTAACTATCCTGATTGGTTTACCTTCAGCAGCTGGATTATTTATTTTAGCCGAGCCATTAACCTCAGTAATATTTAATAACGCACAGGCAGCAATTCCTTTGAAGATTGTTGCATGGGGAGTATTTTTTATTGCAATTCAGCAAAGTACTTCTGGCATTATACAAGGTATTGGTAAAACTAAAATACCTGCTCGTAATTTATTTATCGGGGCATTAGTTAATGCCTTTTTAAATTATTATTTAACAGCTTTACCTGCTTTTGGGATTAAGGGAGCTTCAATTGGAACAGTAACAGGTTTTGCTGTAGCAGCTGGTTTAAACTTAATATCTTTAAAATATTATACTGATTTCAGATTTAAACTAAAACAGTTCATTTTAAAACCATTTCTTACTGTTACAATTATGATTATATGTACCCATTTTGGATTTAAATTTTTCAAAAATTATTTTGCTGCTTTACAGATACCTAGTTCATATACAATTGCAACTTTTCTAATAGTAATTTTAGCTGTATTATTATATATGGTTTTATTAGTATTATTTAAAGAAATTAAATACAGCGATCTTAAAATGATACCCTATATAGGTGAAAATATGGCTAATTTTTTAAGAAAGTATAATGTATTATAGGAGAGATAAGTATGAAGACCAAAGAATTTGCAAGTGAATTCAATAAACTTTTATATATAATGGAAAAATTAAGAGGACCGAAAGGTTGTCCCTGGGATAGAAAACAGGATTTTTATTCTCTTAAACCATATATAATTGAAGAAGCATATGAAGTAGTAGAAGCTTTAGAAAAAAAAGACATGGATTTATTAAAAGAGGAATTAGGGGATTTATTATTACAGGTTGTTTTTCAAGCTCAAATTGGTAAAGAGGAAGAAATATTTGATATAAACGACGTAATAATAGGAATTACAGAAAAATTAATAAGACGTCATCCTCATGTTTTTGGCCAAGAAAAAATAGATACAGCTCAAGAAGTTAAAAAAACATGGGAGGAAATTAAGAAAAGAGAAAGAACTAGTAATAAAGAAGGGTCAATTTTAGATGATGTATCTAAAGTCCAACCCTCTTTAAATCAAGCCTATGAAATTCAACAAAAAGCTGCTGAAGTTGGCTTTGATTGGGATGAAATAAAAGATGTAGTTTTAAAAATTGATGAAGAGGTTGCAGAATTAAAAGAAGTAATAGATAAAACTGATAAAGATAGAATCGAAGATGAGATAGGCGACTTATTGTTTGCAGTTGTTAACCTATCAAGATTTAAAAATATAAATCCTGAAATTGCTCTTTTAAGAACTATAAATAAATTTAAGAAGAGATTTAATTATATAGAAAATACAGTTAAAAACAAAAATGAAGATATCCAACAGATGTCTCTTGAAGAATTAGATGGTTATTGGAACGAAGCAAAAGAAAAAAATCTATAGGGGGAAGTAAATTGAAAAGGTTTACCACTACAATAATAGTTATTTTAGTATTTGTTTTAAGTTTATCAACAATTGTTGGAGCACAGGATTTTGAAATTGAAGCTGAATCCGCTATTTTAATAGATGCAGCCAGCGGACAGGTCTTATTTGAACAAAATGCAGATAAAAAACTCCCACCAGCAAGTTTAACTAAAATTATGACTTTAATAGTAGCCATGGAAGAAATAGAAAGTGGCGACTTGGCTTTAGATGATCAGGTTACAATCAGTCGATTAGCAGAATCAATGGGTGGATCACAGATCTTTTTAGGAGAAGGAAATAAAGTCAAAGTAAGAGACCTGTTAAAAGCAGTTACAATTGCTTCGGCAAACGATGCTTGTGTGGCTTTGGGAGAAGCTGTTGCTGGTTCTTATAATAGATTTGTTAATTTGATGAATGAAAAGGCTGATGAGTTGGGATTAGAGAATACATATTTTTCTAACTCAACTGGTTTACCAACCGAATCAGATCATTATACTACAGCCCGTGATGTAGCTATAATGTCACGTGAAATAGTTAAATATCAAATTATATTAGATGATGCATCTATATGGTTAGACTATATAGAATTACCTGATAGAAGAGCTATGTTAACTAATACAAACCATTTAGTTAACACTTACCCAGGTTTAGATGGAATAAAAACTGGGCATACAAATGCAGCCGGTTTTTCTTTAGCAGCTACTGCAAAAAGAGGGGATATGCGATTAATCTCGGTTGTTATGAAAGCTAGAAGCGTAAAAGCTAGAGAAGATCAAACAGCTAGATTACTAGATTATGGTTTTAATAGATTTACTAGAAAAAATTATTTAGACCAAGGAGAAACAATTCAAAATATTGCAGTTTCCAATGGTGCAAAAGAATATACTACTGGAAAAGTATCCCAAGATTTAGCTGTGGTAGTAAAAAGAGGTAGAGAAGATACAATAAGTACAGAAATAAATATTAATGAAGATTTTGAATATCCTATAAAACAAGGTGATAAATTAGGTGAAGCAAAAGCTTTGCGAGAGGGAGAAGTAATAACACAAGTAAATATTGTTGCAACTGAAAAAATTAATAAAGCAAACTTTTTAGCATTATTTTGGAGAAATTTTGTTAATTGGATAGGTGGAAGTATGGGTAGTAATTAAGTCTAACAACATTTTAAAAAGGCTTAAAACCACACCCGATAAGGGGTGTGGTTATTTTTTCTCGTTTTTTTTCAAGAAAATGTGGATTTCCCCTTGACAGAACGGGGGTTAGTTGATAAGATATAAAATGTCGCTGAGGGAAAAAGGCAGAAAAAAAGAGGCCGAAAA
>CAYSHP010000098.1:0-7365 GCA_964430875.1 uncultured Halanaerobiales bacterium | reverse complement strand
CTTTTGCTGATGATAAATGTAGAGAGGTAGAACCTGAATTACAATACTTATCAGATGGAAGGAGGGTTGCATGTCATAAAAATAACTTAGAACAATATGATTTATTATAAAATAAATAGGAGGTTATTAATGTGAGAAAGAGTTTATCATTACTTTTAGTCTTATCATTGTTGTCAGGTTTAATGATTTTTTCAGCAGTAGCTTTTGCTCAGGATGATATGTCTACTGTCGATATTGCTATTCAGGCTGAACCATCTAAATTAAACCCAATTACTTATCAGGACACTGAAACTGACTTTGTATTAAGTCAAATTTGTGATCCACTAGTTGAAGTTTCACCTGAAGGTTCTTACACTGCTAAAGGTGCAGTAATTGAAGATTATAGTGTAGAAGAAGACGGTAAAGTATATATCTTCAATATTAGAGAGGGAATCAAATTTCATAATGGTGAAGAGTTAACTGCAGAGGATGTTAAGTTTACATATGAATCCTTAATGGATAAGGATTTGGCTTCACCACACAGAAGTTATTATGAAGGTATTGAAAAGTTAGAGTTAGTTGATGATTACACCTTGAAAATTACATTAGGTGAAACTAATGTAACCTTCTTAACTAATGCAAGATTACGTAACCATGTCTTACCAAAAGACTATATTGAAGAAGTAGGCTGGTCTGGTTATGAACAAAACCCGATTGGTACTGGTCCATATGTCTTTGTTGAACATGTACCGGGACAAAGAATAGTTCTTGAGAAAAATGAAGATTATTGGGATGGAGATCCTAATATAGATAAATTAGTATTTAGATTTTATCCTGAAACTACTTCAGCTGTAATGGCATTGCAAACAAAAGAAATTGACTTTATTGCTGAACTACCAGCTGAAGTATTTCAAAATTTAAAAAGCAAAGAAGATGTGGAATTAAAGTTTGGAACATATAATAAATTTGAAGACCACAGAATTTGTTTTAACAAAAGAGAAGACAGCATTTTTAGTGATGTTAGAATCAGAAAAGCTGTCGCTTATGCTATTAATAGACATGAGTTAATTGAACTAACTCGTGGAGAAATGGCAGTTCCTGCCGCAGGTAGAGTACCTAGTTTTCACCCTGCTAGTGCTCCGAATGCTAATGCATATGAAGAAGACTTAGACAAAGCAAGAGAACTTCTAGCAGAAGCTGGTTATCCCAACGGCTTTAAAACAAAGATCTTTGCTCCCTCTGGTTACAGAGAAAGAGTACTGGAAGTACAGCAAATACAACAACAGCTAGCAAGAATTGGTATTGAAGTTGAAGTTGTTACTCTAGAATGGGGTACTTATCTTGATGTAACCGCTGAAGGTCAAGCTCCAATGTTTAGAGAAAGATGGTCTGCTGGTGTACCTTCTCCTTACAGTTTTGTTGAGAACTGGCATTCTGAATCTGGATGGAACTCTATCTTTGGTACCTATAAAAACGATGAAGTAGATGCTTTAATTGATCTAATTAAAAAGACAACTAATCAAAAAGAAAGATGGCAGTTATATAGAACCGTGCAAAACTTAGCTATGGATGAAGTAGCTTCTTATCCACTTTATTGGCCTGTGATTGGTGAAGCATATAATGATCAATTAGTAATTCCGGAACATGTATGGAATGTATTCAAAAGGCCTATCTATAATGTAGATCAATGGTATTTTGAGTAAAAACAAAGTAAAATTAAATATATACATTAAAAGGCAACCCTATTTGGGTTGTCTTTTTGCTTTGAAATATATTATAATAAAATAAATGTAGTATTTTGAGGTGAAATTTATGTATATCGATTTAATAAAAAAAAGAATTAAAAACAGCCCGATAAAACCATTAGGTGTAAAAGCTAAATATGCTGTTTTAGTACCCCTAATAAAATTAGATGATAAATTGCATTTAATTTATGAAATTCGTTCTGAGGAAATAGGTACTCAACCGGGTGAGGTTTCTTTCCCAGGCGGTAGAATCGAAGAAGGTGAAACGGCTCGAGATGCGGCAATAAGAGAAACCGAGGAAGAACTAGGATTAAATACCGACCAGATAGAAGTTTTTGGTCAGTTAGATTATTTGATTCCACCTTTTAATATCGCTTTATATCCATTTGCTGGTTTTTTAAAAGTAGATAGTCTCGAGGAGTTGGAAATTAATAAAGCAGAAGTACAGCAAATCTTTATAGTTCCTTTTAACTACTTTTTAGAAAATGAACCCGAAACTCATGTAATCAATTGTAGACACGAAATAAATGAAAACTTTCCATATCATTTAATCCGCAATGGCAAAGACTATGATTGGCGTAATGGTGAATATCCTGTCAATTTCTATAAATATAAAGATTTTGTAATTTGGGGTATGACAGCTCGATTTACAACTAATTTGATTGATAAGATTAAAAATAATTGATAATAAAGGAGGGTCCTGATGGAGAAGAAATTATATCTTTCTAGGGAGAGTAAAGTAATAGGGGGAGTTTGTGGTGGTATAGGCAAGTATTTTCAAATCGACCCGGTTATTGTTAGATTAGTATTTTTAATACTGTTTTTTGTATTCGGAGTAGGTTTAATAACTTATATCATTGCTTGGATAATAATTCCGGAAAGACCGTTAGATCAATCAGAGGTTGAGTTTGAAATTGATGAAGAGGCAATAAAAAAACAAAAAGAAAAAAGGATGAAAATCCTTGGCTATATTTTATTTGGCTTAGGTGTCTTTTTCATCCTGGAGTTATGGTTTAATATTGATTTTGAATTAGGTGCTGAATTTTGGTCAATCGGACTTATCTTAATCGGACTAGTTTTAATATTTAAACAAAAATCTAACAAGAAATAATTAAGAGCCAGTATCTATAGAATGCCCCGGCATTTGATTTCTTCTTTCCATTTCAGTTGTAACGCGATTTAAAGTTATTTTTAACCAGATTGCTGCTGGAATAATACTGATAACTTCTGAAATTGGAAAAGCATACCAAAGATCATTTAATCCATACCATTGGCCTAAAAGGTACATTAAAGGTAAAAGTACGACAATCTGTCTTAAAAATGAGAAAAGCAAACTAGGAAGTCCTTTACCCATAGCTTGAAAAGTTGTAGAGATAATTATAGCTGGTCCGATAATGGGAAAAGCAATACTAATTTTTTTTAAGGCAGTAGTTCCGATTCTAATTAACTCTGGATCTTTATTAAATAAAGTAATAAGCTGGGTAGGTATAGTTTGGAACAAAATAAATCCACTAGTGGTAAATACAAAAGCAATTAGACCTGCTAATTTAATGGTTTTCATCATTCTTTGAGGTTTATTATGCCCAAAATTATAACCAACAATCGGCATATATCCTTGATTTAAACCAAAAACAGGCATAAATACAAAGGATTGTAGTCTGAAATAGATACCAGCAGCTGCAATAGCTGTAGAAGTAAAGGAACCTAATATTTTATTCATCCCTGCTAACATAAAGCTAGCTAAAAACTGCATTATCATAGCTGGGAAACCGACTCTATATATTTCAATGATAACATTAAAATCAAATTTAAAGGTTTTTAAATCCATTTTAAGTTCATTTTTATCGCTAAATAACATAAAAACTAAAAATATTCCACTTAACAAGCGGGCAGAAACTGTTGCAATGGCTGCTCCTTGTATACCTAGACGTGGAAAGATCCAGAGACCATAGATTAAAAAAGGGTCTAAAATAATATTTATGACAGCCCCAATGACCATAACTACCATTGGAATAAAGGTATTACCTTCACCACGTAAAATATTATTAGAAATCATCGGGAAAAATAATGCGATTGATCCCATCAAAATTATAGAAATATATTCAGTACCTAATCTAATGAGATTGGCATCTTCTGTAAAGATAACAAAAAGTCTATCAGATAAAAAGTAGCCAACCAAAGCCATTAGAATACTATAAAACAATGATATCAATATTACATGTTCAGCTGCATTGGAAGCTTGCTCTCTTTTGCCCTGCCCAAGTAGTCTTGATATTAAAGAACTAGTACCAACACCAGTCCCTACTGCAATTGCAATAATGATCATCTGCAGAGGAAAACTTAATGATAAGGCAGATAAGGGATCTGTTCCTAGGCGTCCAACATATATACTATCGACTACATTGTATAAAGCTTGAATCGCCATTGCTATAATTGAGGGAATTGATAATCTAAATAATAAGGGAACAATCGGATCTGTTCCCATTCTTTTTGAACTGCGTTTTTGCACAGAAACCACCTCGAAAATACTTTAATCTGAGTAAATGATATATGATTATAATTTTATTGTCAATATTATTGACTTTCAATTAACTTATTAAAATTAAGGAGAGTTTAAATTATGAAAGAAGAAACAAGTTTTTCAGCATTTAATCAGCTGGATATTAGAGTAGGAAAAGTAAAAAAAGTGAAAGATTTTCCCAAAGCAAATAAGCCCGCCTATAAGTTATGGGTAGATTTAGGAGATGAGCTAGGGATAAAAAAGTCTAGTGCCCAGATAACAGATCTTTATAATAAAAAAGATTTACAAAACAAAAAGGTAATCGCAGTTGTTAACTTTCCACCTCTGCAAATTGCTGACTTTATATCAGAAATACTTGTATTAGGTATTTACAGAGAAGATGGAGTAGTTCTTTTAAGTCCAGATAAAGAAGTTGAATTAGGATCTAAAATAGGATGATAGGGAAGGGGAGTTTTAACTTGTTAAACAAAAAAGAGATAAATGATAAGGCAGAAAATATTCATCAGGATTTAGTAAAATGGCGAAGAAAAATTCATCAAAAACCTGAACTTGGTTTTCAAGAATATGATACTTCCGATTTTATCGCAGAAAAATTAAAAAAGTTTGAAATTGAATATGAAAGAGTTTGTGAAACTGGTATAGTTGGATTAATAAATGGGGAAAAAGAGGGCAAGACTCTGGCTATCAGAGCAGATATAGATGGTTTAGCTTTAACTGAGAAAAATGAAGTAAGTTATAAATCAAAAAACAAGGGAGTAATGCATGCATGTGGGCATGATGGTCATACAGCTATCTTATTGGGTACAGCAAAAGTACTTTCTGAACTGCAGGATCAGATAAAGGGAAATGTTAAATTGATTTTCCAGCCGGCTGAAGAGGGTCCTGGTGGAGCAAAACCAATGGTTAAAGCAGGAGTATTAAAAGATCCAAAGGTAGATTATATTTTAGGACTACATATTAATCCAAGTATTGAATCCGGTAAAATTGGACTTAAGTCAGGCAGAATTCAGGCCGCCCCTGATTATTTTAAAATCAAAATTAAAGGCAAAGGGGGTCATGGAGCTCGACCTCAAAAAGCCATAGATACCATAACAATCGGCTCTCAAATTGTAATGGGAATCCAGCAGATTAAAAGCCGTGAAACTGATACTTTAAAGCCTTTAGTGATAAGTATTGGTTCCTTTCATGCTGGGGAAGCATTTAATGCTATTCCTGAACAAGCTGTAATTGAAGGGACAGTCCGTTCTTTTGATAACGAGCTGAGGAAAAAGGTTAAAAATAGAATGAAAGAGATTGTTGAAAATATTACCAAAGCATATAAAGCAGATTTTGAATTTGAATATTCTTTTGAATACCCACCTGCTTATAATGATCCAGATCTAACTAATTTAATGAAAGAAGTAGTTATAAATAATTTAGGAGAAGAAAACTTATATGAAATACCGGCACCTTCTATGGGGGGAGATGATTTTGCTTACTTTTCCCAAGAAATACCGGGTTCCTACTTGAGATTGGGAACTAAAAATAAAAAGAAAGGGACTGTAAATCCCCTTCATTCGCAAAACTTTGATTTAGATGAAGATATTTTAAAACAGGGTGTTAAATTATTTGTTTATGGGGCTGATAAAATCTTAAATGATAGTGAGTAGATATATAAAAAGCGGTATTGTTATTACTGAAAATAAAGTTGTGATAAATACTCCTTCTGAAGCATAACTATTATCACCATCATATTTTTCAGCAAAGAGGACAACTTGTGCGGCGGAAGGCATTGCAACTAATAATACACTGGTTCGATAGATAATTGGTTCTATATTAAATAATGATAGGATAAATAAAGCTAATAAAGGATATATAAGTAACCTTAATAGTGCTAAAAGAATTAACTTTTTATCTAAAAATAGCTTTTTAAAGTTTGCATTTACTAATGAACTACCGATAACTAACATTGAGATTGGAAAAGTAATATTTCCTAACATTTCAAGTGAACCAGAGATAAAAGATGGAAGCCTCAAACCTGTAAATAAAAGTATAAAACCGATGGTAATTGCAATAACTCCATTATTTAAAAGATTTTTATATTCAAAATCATAGTCTTCTCCTTCTTTTCTATTAAAAAGGTAAACTCCATAGGTCCAGACTAATACATTAAAAAAGATTATTTTTATGGAATTTAAAATGATTCCGTTTTCGGGAAATAAGGTTGTAATAATGGGAATTCCCATATAACCAACATTTCCAAAGACAAGGATAAATTTAAAGACAGTATTTTTAGCTAAAGGCATTTTAATTAATTTGCTTATGATTTCCGACAGCACAATCATTGTGAGATAAATTACTGCAGTAATGATAGTGAAAATTTTAACGTAATTTATTAGTTCCTTATTGATTTCTACCATCATCGAAGATATAATTAAAGCAGGAAGTGCTACATCTACTAATATACGAGATAATCCTTTACTAAGTTTTTCATTTATAAAATTCATCTTTCTCAAAATATAACCGAGCAATATTAAAATGAATAGACTTAAAATTTGTGAAATTACAACATTATACGCCATCCTATTACCTACTTTCCTAAACTGATTGCAAATAATTGTATCATACTATAAATTCAAGTGTCAAAGGGGCGATTAAAATTAATAACTTAGTCACAACTATAAAAGATTCCTGTCATGAGTGTTATGCTTGTGTAAGGAACTGTCCTGTTAAGGCCTTGAGAGTAAAAAGTGGCCAAGCAGAGGTTATGGAAGATCGCTGTATAAACTGTACTAATTGTGTAACTATCTGTTCACAGGGTGCTAAGGAAGTAAAAAATTATAAGGATAAAATCAGTTCATTACTAAAAGACAAAAAACAAGAGTTAGTTATTGGTCTTGCTCCTAGTTTTCCTGCTTTTAATACTGATCTAACTTTCCAAGACTGGGAAAATATTTTATTAGAAGCTGGTTTTAAAGATGTTTATGAAGTAGCCTGGGGTGCTCAATTAATTATCAATGAGTATAAATATTATTTACAAGAGAGTAATGAACCAGTAATCAGTAGTGCCTGTCCAGTTGTAGTTAATTATATCAGAAAATATTATCCTGAATTAGTAAAATATATTGCACCAATTGTATC
>CAYSHP010000097.1:0-7424 GCA_964430875.1 uncultured Halanaerobiales bacterium | reverse complement strand
GATAAATAGTTATGCCTTCTTTATCCCTATATAGAAAATATAGACCACAAAAATTCAGTGAAATAATAGGCCAACCTGCAGTTACCCAAACTTTACTTAATGCGATAGAAAATGATAGAATTTCACATGCCTATCTGTTTGCAGGCCCGCGTGGGACAGGTAAAACTTCCACAGCGAAAGTTTTAGCAATGGCCGTAAACTGTCAGGAAGAATCAACTACTGAACCCTGTGGAGTATGTGATTCCTGTAAAAGAATTAAATCAGGTAGTTCTATAGATGTAATAGAAATAGATGCTGCTTCTAATCGCGGTATAGATGAGATTAGGGAACTAAGAGAAAAGGTTAAATTCTATCCGGGAGAAGGCAAATATAAAGTATATATAATTGATGAAGTACATATGTTAACTACCGGTGCTTTTAATGCTTTACTGAAAACATTAGAAGAGCCACCGGAAAATGTAATTTTTGTATTAGCAACAACCGAACCACATAAAGTAATTCCGACCATAATGTCTAGATGCCAAAGATTTGATTTTTCTTTAATTTCAGAAAAAGAAATTGAAAATCATTTAGAATATATATGTAATGAAGAAGGTTTAGAATATGAAGTAGCTGCTTTGAATTTGATTGCAAGAAGTTCACAAGGTGGTCTAAGAGATGCTTTAAGTATTTTAGACCAGGCCGTTTCCTATACTGGCGAAAATATAAAAACCGAAGTAATTGAAGAGATGTTAGGGAAAACTTCCGGTCAAGAATTAAGACAACTAATGGTAAATTTAAAAGAAAATGATACAAAAAGCGCTATTTCACTTGTTAATGAGATATTAAATGAAGGTAAAGATGTTGATAGATTAATTGAAGATTTAAAGGAATACTGTAATCAACTTCTTTTAATAAAAGAATGCGGAATTAAAACAAACCTTGTAAAATTACCAAAAGAGCGGTTAGCTGAAATGGAAAAAATATCTAAAGAATTTTCATTGAATCAATTAACAAAAGTAGTAGATGTTTTAAATGATATTAAAAACGAGATTTCTTTAGGTGGTAATTCTCGTATCAACTTAGAAGTTGGCATTTTTAAAATGTCAGATAAGTTAAAAGAAGCAGATTTAGCGGAAGAAGTAAAAAGTTTAAAAGAAAAAGTGAAATATTTAGAAAGCAGATTGACTACAGAAGACATTAAAACAGAATCTAATCAGGAAGTTGAAAGTGAGCACAGTGCTATTGATGAAGAAAATATTGAAGATAGCCCTTCAACTGAAGAACAAGATTATGTAAAACAGACTATTGAAAGCAAACAGCCAATGGAACCAACTCAAGAGAAAAAAGAAACCCAAAATGAAAGTGCGGATGGTTTAGATTTACATGAAGTTAAAAAATACTGGCCAAAGTTATTAGGTAATGTTAAAAATGAAGATATTAGTTTGCATGCAATATTAGTGGAAGCTAAGCCGATAAAGGTTGTTAACGATAAGATATTTATAAGTTTTCCACCTGATAAAAACTTTCACCGGAAAAGAGCGAAAGAAAAAAAAGATTATATCGCTAAATTTTTCTCGCGACTTTTTTCTAGAAACTGTAATGTGAAAGTAGTGTCAGATCAGGATAATATAGATCAGGCTTCAAATAATAATGACAATATTAAAAAAAATAATAATAAAAATAAGAATAAAGAAAAGAATAAAAATGCGGGGGAGATAAGTGTTCAACAGGTAGCTAACATGTTTGATGGTGAAATAATTGAAACTAACCCCGATATTATTTCAAATAAATAAAAATTTTACCTTAAGGAGGTAATTTTGATGAATATGAACAAACTTATGAAACAGGCTCAGAAAATGCAGGCAAAAATGTCAGAAATGCAGGAAGAACTCGAAAATAAGACTTATGAGGCTACTTCAGGCGGCGGAGCTGTGAAGGCCCTGGTTAATGGGAAAAAAGAACTTTTGGATTTACAGATTGACGAAGATGTTTTAGACCCAGAAGATGTTGAAATGTTAGAAGACCTAATTTTGGCTGCAGTTAATGAAGCTATGCGTGATGCAACTGAAGAATTAAATGAAAAGATGGGACAAATGACTGGCGGTATGAACCTGCCGGGTATGTTTTAAATGAAATATTATCCGGGTCCTGTGGGAAGATTAATAGGTGAATTGAGCAAATTACCCGGAATAGGCCAAAAAACTGCCCGCAGACTTTCATTTTATCTACTAGGTCGTTCTAAACAAGAAGTAAAAGATTTGGCAGAGGCAATAGTTGATGCCAGAGAAAAGATTAAATACTGTTCAATTTGTAACAACCTTACAGAAAAAGATCCCTGTGAATACTGTACTTCGGAAGAAAGGGATCAAGAAACGATTTGTGTAGTAGAAAGTCCCAAAGATGTTATTGCTATGGAAAGAACAGGTGAATATAACGGTCTATACCATGTATTACATGGAGCTATCTCACCAATGGATGGCATAGGCCCTGATGAAATAAAGATAAAAAATCTACTTCCTCGCTTAAAGGAAGGGATTAAAGAAGTGATTGTAGCTACAGACCCTAATGCTGAGGGAGATGCCACTGCAATGTATATTGCTAAGTTACTAAAACCTCTTGATTTAGAGGTTACTCGAATTGCACACGGCTTACCGGTTGGTGGAGATTTAGAATTTGCCGACGAAATCACCCTGTCTAAAGCATTGGAAGGTAGAAGAGAAATAAAATATTAACTTATTATTAATGACCCTTAGGATTTTATCCTGGGGTTTATTTTTATATTAAATAATATTTTCCAAAAAAAGAGAGGTGAGTTAAAAAATGGATGAAAGATTTGATAAAGTAGCATTAACATTTGATGACGTACTGTTACAACCTGCAAAGTCTGATGTTTTGCCCAAACAAGTTAATGTAAATACAAAGTTATCAGAAGACATATCACTGAATATTCCTATCATTAGTGCAGCTATGGATACTGTGACAGAATCCAGGTTGGCAATTGCAATTGCCCGCCAGGGTGGCTTAGGAATTATTCACAAGAACATGTCTATTAGAGAACAAGCTGATGAAGTTGACAAAGTAAAGAGATCTGAAAGTGGTGTAATTGTTGATCCATTCTCACTGGGACCGGATGATATGATATATGAAGCAGAGCAGTTAATGTCAAAGTATCATATTTCAGGAGTACCTATTGTTGATGATGAATACAAGTTAATTGGAATTTTAACCAATCGTGATTTAAGGTTTGAACAAAACTTTGATAGACCCATAAAAGAAGTTATGACAAAAGACGGACTTGTGACTGCACCGGTAGGAACAACTGTAGAAGAGGCAAAGTCTGTTTTACAAAAACATAAAATTGAAAAACTTCCTTTAATTGATGAGAACTTTGTTTTAAAAGGTTTAATTACTATTAAAGATATTGAGAAAGCCCGTAAATATCCTAATTCTGCTAAGGATGCAAATGGTCAGCTATTAGTGGGAGCAGCTGTGGGAACTGGTCCAGATACTTTTAATAGAATAAGAGCAGTATTTGAAGCTGGGGCAGATGTGGTTGTGGTTGATACAGCTCACGGCCATTCTACAAAAGTAAATGATTTGGTTAAAGATGTTAAAAATAAATTTCCTGAGATTACATTAATTGCCGGCAATGTTGCTACTGCTCAGGCAACAGAGGAATTGATTAAAGCAGGAGCTGATGTGGTCAAAGTAGGAGTAGGTCCAGGTTCCATTTGTACAACTAGAGTAGTAGCCGGGGTAGGTGTACCTCAGATTACCGCCATTACAGAAGCAGCTAAGGCAGCTAAAAAACATGGCAAGACAATAATTGCTGATGGTGGTATAAAATATTCTGGAGATATTGTAAAGGCATTAGCTGCAGGAGCAAATACAGTAATGATTGGCAGTCTTTTGGCTGGAACGGAAGAAAGCCCGGGTGAACTTGAGATATATAAAGGCAGAAGTTATAAAGTCTATAGAGGTATGGGTTCAGTGGATGCCATGAAAAAAGGTAGTAAAGATAGATATTTCCAGGAAGGTAAAAAAGAAGAAAAATTTGTACCGGAAGGAATTGAAGGCCGTGTTCCCTATAAAGGAAAACTAGCTGATACCATTTATCAATTAGTAGGAGGACTTCGTTCTGGAATGGGTTACTGTGGTACTAATGATATTTCTGCACTACAGGAAAATGCTGAATTTGTTAGAATTACTTCGGCAGGTTTACGTGAAAGTCATCCACATGATATTGATATCACAAAAGAAGCGCCTAATTATAGTATAGACTAATCTAAAAATTGTTAAGAATTTAACAGCCATCATTTAGTTAATATATTAGAATAGATTGTGGAATGTCTATTTAAGAGGAGATGATATGATGTCTGATAATATTCAAAAAGAAAAATTAATTATTATAGGTGGAGGACCCGCCGGACTCACTTCAGCAATTTATACTTCTAGAGCCGGTTTGGAACCATTAGTCATTAATGGGCCAGAACCAGGCGGACAGATAACTTTAACTCCTGATTTAGAAAACTATCCTGGCTTTCCGGATGGAATCGGTGGATTTGAGATTATGGAAAAGATTACTGAACAGGCAGAAAAGTTTGGAACCAGAATGGTTTTTGAAATAGTTGAAAATGTTCAATTTGAAGAAAAACCCTATATTCTTGAAACAGATTCCGGTAAATATGAAGCAGAATCTGTTATTATTGCAACTGGTTCAGAAGCGAAAAGATTGGGTTTATATAGAGAAGAAGAATTAACCGGTAACGGTATCTCATACTGTGCTACCTGTGATGGAGCTTTCTTTAAAGGAAAAGAAGTTGCTGTTGTTGGTGGAGGAAATGTGGCTATTGAAGAGGCTGACTTTTTAACTAAATTTGCCTCAAAAGTTTATCTAATTCACAGAAGAGATAAGCTGAGAGGAGACAAGATTTTAGCCGACCGTATTAAAGATAATGAAAAAGTTGAAATTCTTTGGAGCTCAGAAGTTAAGGAACTTAAGGGAGATAAACACTTAGATGGTATAATTATTGAAAATAATAAGACAAATGAGCGGAAGAATATTGATATTAAAGGCTTATTTATGGCAGTTGGTTATGATCCCAGAACTGAGATATTCAAAGGCCAAATAGATTTAGATGAAAAGAATTATATAATTACAGATGAAAAACAACGTACCAACAAAGATGGAATATTTGCTGCTGGTGATGTACAGGAACCTGATTTTAATCAGGTAATTGTTGCAGCCGGTACAGGTGCCAAAGCAGCTATGCAGGTAGATAAGTATCTGATAGGTTATTAAAATTAAATTAAATAAGAGAATTCTACGACCAGCATAAAGGTTTTGCTGGTCTTTTCTTATTTTAATATAGGTTTTAACTTAATTGAAATACCCCTATTAATATGATATTATTAGTTCAGAAATGTAAGATGTGGTTAACCGTTTAGGAGAGGAGTCATTCTGGATGGCAGGCTTTTTTATAACATTTGAAGGTATTGAGGGTTCAGGCAAATCAACTCAAATGAAATTATTAACAAAAAAATTAAAGAAGATGAATTATGAAGTACTCTTTACAAAGGAACCTGGAGGTACCAAGATCGGTAAAAAAATCAGACAGATATTATTGGATCCAATTCACCATCAGATGGATGATCGTACAGAAATACTTCTCTATGCTGCTGATAGGTCTCAACATGTAGTTGAAAAAATTATACCAGCAGTAGAAGATGGCAAGATCGTTATTTCTGATAGATATATAGATTCCAATATTGCATATCAGGGCCATGGCAGAAGGCTTGATATGAAAATGGTTAGAGAAATTAATGAATGGGTAATTAGAGACTATTGGCCGGATTTAACGATTCTTTTAGATTTAGATGTGAGAGAAGGATTGAAAAGGGCAAGAGATTTAACCCCGGATAAAACGGGTGACCGCCTAGAAAGAGAACTAATTGATTTTCATAAACGAGTTAGAGATTCCTATTTAAAGATGGCTGATAAAGAAGAACGTTTTAAAATAATAGACGCCAGTAGACCTCCTGAAGAAATTTTTCAGGATGTTTTAAAGGCAGTAAAGGAGGAGTTATTATGAGTGAAAGTAAAACCGTTAAAATGGTAATTGCTGTGGTTCATGATCATGATGCTCATGATTTGATGGAGGCTCTAAGTAGCTCAAACTTTAAAGCAACCAAGATGGCAACTACTGGTGGCTTTTTAAGAGAAGGTAACACTACCTTTATGATTGGTACCGATGAAGATCATGTTGATGAAGTTTTAGAGATTATCAAAGAAAACTGTCAGGCACGGAAAAAAACAATTGCTCCCATGTCTCCAGTAGCTAATTCGATGGAAAGTTACTATTCATTCCCCATGGAAGTTAAAATCGGGGGAGCAACCGTATTTATTATGGATGTGGAACAGTTTCTCAAAATGTAAGTAATGATAGGAGATTTTAATGAGTTTTAATAATATACCAGGACAAACCAAGACAAAAAGAATACTGAAAGATTCTATTAAAAAAAATCGAATTAGTCATGCTTATCTTTTTACGGGAAATAATGGTTTGGGCAAATCCGAGATGGCTGAAGAATTTGCCCAAGCTATTTTTTGTGAAAATAATGTTGCTGATGGCTGTGGTGAGTGTCTAAGTTGTAAAAAATTTGCACATGGGAATCATCCTGATTTTCATAAAATAACAGTAGAAGATGACCACAAAAATATTTTGATAGAACAAATTAGAGAACTGCAAAAAGAGATTAGTTATAAACCTTATGAATCAGATTATAAGGTGTATATCATCGATGAAGCTGAAAAAATGACTATGCAAGCTAAAAATAGTTTATTAAAGACCCTAGAAGAACCACCGGAATATGCAATAATAATTTTAACCAATGAAAATAAAAATGAATTAATTCCAACAATTATTTCTAGATGTCAGGAAGTTAAGTTGCATAATCAACCGATAGAGGTAGTCAAAGATTATCTTATAGAAAAAAAAGATTTTAAACCAGGCGATGCAAATTTATATGCTACATTATCAAGAGGTAAGTATAAAAAAGCTGTTAAATTAGCTTTTAAAAATGATTTCATAGAAAATAGAAATAAAGTGATTGAATTATTTGCAAATATTAATAGTAAAGATAATTTCGAAATATTTAATTCAGCGGATGAATTAGTTAAGTTAAATGATTCGGAATTTCCATTGTTTGAATTAATTTTAAGCTATTTTAGAGACATACTTGTGATGCAAAGAAATGGAAATAATGGTTTAATAAATTTTGACTTTGATAATTTAATTAAAAAAGCATCCGAAAATTATTCGACCGAAAAACTGTATGAATTGATTAAATTAATTAACAATTACCGAGATTATTATAGCAGAAATGTAAAGAAGGAACTTTTATTCCCTTCTTTATTACTGAAGATAAGAAATAAAAAGGAG
>CAYSHP010000096.1:0-7736 GCA_964430875.1 uncultured Halanaerobiales bacterium | reverse complement strand
TATTTAACAAGCTCCTTTTTAATCTTGTTTATGATTAGGTGGGAGAAGTTGACAATAATCACCTATTCCAAAAGATCTTCTTCTTTTTTTCTTACTCGCTGCTGTAAATATAGGGTTCCAATTAATAATATACTCATAATTACTGCCATTACGGCCCCTTCAGAAAAATTCCATAACCGGAAGGCTTCTGAATAGATATGTAACGCTAATAAATTAGCTGATTTTGAGGGTGATAAACCCATCATGACATAAGGTACATTAAACTCCCTAAAGTACCACATAAAGGTCAATAGCCAAATAATTTTGGTAACTGGTGAAGTCAAAGGTACAATAATATGTCTAAATTTTTGCAACGGAGTAGCCCCATCTAAGGAAGCAGCTTCAAAGTATGTCTTAGGTATAGTCTGGAGACTAGCTAATAGGACTATAAACCAAAACGGCCAGGATAACCAGACAAATGTTATTAAAATTGTGAAAAAGGCATTTGAGCCCACCAGCCAGACAATAGGTTCATTTATTATTCCAATATTTAATAATAAGTTATTTACCATCCCACCTTCAAAACTAAACATATAGCGCCAGTTTGTAATCCCTACGACAATTGGTAAAATAAATGGAAATAAAAAGATCCCTCTTACAATTGACCGGCCTGGGTAGTTAACTTCATTTACCAATAAAGCAGCTCCCATTCCTAATATGTAACAGGCTATCTGAGCTAATAAAACAAAACCAGTGGTATAAAGAAAAGAAGAAATAAAGTTAGTAAAGTATTCACCGGTAAAAACACTAATATAATTTGTTAAGCCTACAAAAGGAGCACTAACCCAGTTATATATAGTCATTACATTTAATTTAAAAAAGCTGCTTAATATACCTAAAGCCATTGGAAAAAAGTGAACTATTAACATAAATATTATTGTAGGAATTATCATAAAATAGGGTAGAAACTTTTCTTTTCTCATTCAAAACACCTTTCTTTTTTAAACAAGGTAGGGTGTGTACCTTGCAATACACACCCCATTATTTTATTTAAAATTCAAACTGATCTATTACTTTCTGGTGCATATTTTGTCCTTCTTTTAAAGTCTTATCAATCATTGTTTCTTTATAGTTACCTTCTAAATAAGAACCTAATAATTGATTATTAATTAGATCTTCAACTTTAGCAAGTGTTCCACCTGGATTACTAGGAGGATGAATACCGTGATCTCTTGCCACTGCTATAAAGTCAGCTAATGGCTTTTCGTCAAATCCCTGCATTTTGGTTGCACTTATTAAACCAGGCACATTACCATAAGCTTTAGCCCAAAGTGCTACATTTTCTGGTCTTAATAGATATTTAATCCACTGAACTGCTTCTTCTCTTTTATCAGTAAAATTATAAATAGCTAACTGTGAACCACCACAAAAAACACTATGTTTTCCAGCTGGTCCAGCTGGAGCAGGTCCAACTGCTATTTTATCAACTAAATCAGGAGCATTTTGCTCTAGATATTGATAAATTTGAGGGGAATCATACATAAAAGCTAATTCACCATTGGCTAATTTAGCTCTTAAGGTTGCTTTATCATACTCAGCGGAAGCAGGTGCAGCTATTTCATATTCAGTTACATGATCAGTTATAAACTTAACTGCTGATTTAACTTTAGGGGAAGTTAAATTACTTTTGAATTTATCGTCTTCATATGTAGTAATTGAACCACCTGCTTGTTCAACAGTCTGATAAATTGTATGAGCTAATTCTTGACCAGGTAAACTAGCTGGATATTTCATGTTTTCCTCTTCTTGTAAGGTTTTAGATACTTCAACTAATTCTTCCCAGGTTTCAGGGATATCCATACCGTACTTTTCTAATAAATCTTTTCTATAAATTAAGGCACGTGGGTCTGCAAACCATGGTATAGCATATCTGCCTTCCATACCATCTGGAGTAGTGGTAGTTAATAAGGCATCAAAGAATACTTCTTCTCCACCTAATTCATTAAATAATGTTGTTACATTATCAAATACACCTGCATAAGCTTGTTGAGCTACAGTAGTAGTACCAATCTGAGTTACATCGGGTCCCTCATGAGAAGATATAACCATTAAGTTATTGCTGTGGTAATCTCCCCAACCAATCATTCTCCAATCAACTGTAATACCTGTTTCTTCTTTAAATTCTTGTCTAAATTGGTCCATCACACTTTTTAATTCAGGTGTCTCAGAACCAAAGGTCCAAAAACTTATCTCATCAGCAGCCAAAGCATTAATTGAAAAAGTAAGAATAAAAATACTGAGAACTAAAATAATAGTAGTTTTTCTCATTAAATATTTTCCTCCCTTTAATTATGTAATTATTGCTTTTTTGTAATTCCTCCTTTCTTAATAATAAAAACAAATGAAAACAAATGAAAATATATAAAAATTTGGTGTCAAATATATTATAACATATTATTATAATTTTGCAAATATTTTTATTTTTTTGCATTTAATTGCGATTTCTATTATAATATAGATGAGTAAGTTAAAATTAAATAGGGAGGTTTTTTGATGCTTTCTAATGAAAGAAGAAAAGAAATTATGGATATACTGCGAGAAAAGGGAGAAGTTTCCACGAAATATTTAGAAAAAAAGTTAGATGTAACCGGTGCTACAATCAGAAATGATTTAACTAAACTAGAAGAGGAAAATAAAATTAAGAGAGTACATGGAGGGGCTACCTTATTAGAGGGGTTGGATATTCCTAATAGTTATATAGACCTTCATATCAGAAGTAAAAAAAATATTCTTGAAAAAAAAGCAATTGCTAAGGTTGCTAAAAAATTAATTGAGGATAATGACACCCTGTTCTTTGATGCCAGTTCTACTGTCCTTTATTTAATTCCTGAGTTAAAAAATATAGAAAACCTTACTGTTATTACCAATGGTATATTTACAGCTTTAACTTTAAAACAATATCTTGATAATAATGTACTATTATTAGGTGGCTCGGTTAGAAAAGATTCCGGTGCTATTGAAGGACTATTAAGTGATGATATTTTAGATGATCTGCATGGTGATATTATGTTTACCTCAGCCCATGGCTTTTCTTTAGAAGAAGGTCTTACAGATTATAATCTTTATGAAGTTGAATTAAAGAAAAAAATGGTAGAAAAAGCTAAAAAATTAGTGGCCGTTATTGACCATACTAAGATTAATAATATTTCTACTACTTCTTTTGCAAAAATAGATCAGATTGATACCCTTATTACCGATAAATACGCTGATCAAGAAATCATTAAAAAAATTGAAAAAGCAGGCGTAGAAGTTTTATTAGCTGATCATAATTTATAATTTTATTTTTTCATAAAAAATGACCCACATCTTATAATGTGAGCCAGTTAAGCACTTATTATTTTAAATTATACACTATTATCTATTCTTCTACTTCTACCTTTGTTTTTATACATTTTTTGGTCAGCCTTATTTACACAATCATATATACTTTCATCTTTTTTAAATATTGTACTAAAGCCCAGTGATATTTCTAGTGGGATGTCTAAATTATTATTCTCTGTAAATTCTTCGCATTTTTCATTTATCCGGTCACATACTTTTTGAGCTGCTTTTTTCTTTGTATTAGGTAATATGATTCCGAATTCATCTCCCCCTATTCTAGCTACCACATCTTCATCTCTAAGCACATTATTTAGTATAGTTGCCATATTTTTTAGATATTTATCACCTGCACTGTGTCCATGATTATCATTTACAGTTTTTAGTCCATTAAGGTCTCCGATAATAATAGAAATCGGTAATCTGCGAGATTTATTCATCTTATCTAATTCAGCGTCAAAAAATCTTCTGTTATATAACTCAGTTAGTTCATCATGGAAAGATAGATATTTTATCTTAGCTTCAATTTGTTTTCTTTTAGTTATATCATTATATACAGCATAAATACCGGTACTACCATCGGAAAGATTAACAGAAAAACCATGTAACGATACATTTATTTTTTTACCTTCTTTCGTTTCCCGTACTACTTCCTGTTTGATTTCTTCATTTTGCAATGCCCTCTTATTATATCTTTTAGCTTGTTTTTTAATATTATCCGGTGTTATTAAATTATCAATATGTTTACCTTCAATCTCTGCTTGTTTGTATCCAAAAATCTCCTGGAATTTACTATTGATCTTCATTATTCTTGCATCTTGATCTAAAAGAGCAATCCCTTCAATAGAATTTCCAAATAGCTGTTCATAATGCTCTTTTTGTTCTTTTAATTTCATATGCATTTGTTTTTGCTCATGAATATCTTGTAATATTCCTACTACTCTTTGAGGATCCCCTTCATTATTACTTTCAATTAAATTACCATTTAGCCTAAACCATCTAATACCATTATCTTTAGTTTTTATTCTATGTTCTATATTGAAATATGGTGTTTCTCCCTCAAAATGTGCATCTAGTTTATTAAGAACTTTTTCTTTATCTTCCTTATGGACTCTATCCAGCCAAAAACCTATGTATCTATCAATTTCATATTGATCATAACCTGTTAGATTATGAATATTATCATTAACTATTACATTACCGGTTCGAAAGTTAATATCAAAGATACCGGTATCAGTAGCATCTATAATTAATTCTAATCTTTCTTTGGTACCCTTTAAGATACTAGATTTTTTGACTCTCTCAGTTATATTATCAATTAAGACCAAAAATTTGCTTTTTTGATTTTGACTTTGTTTTTCTAATAATATTAATTTTGCTTCAAAGTATCTCTCTTCACCACTAATATTTAAATAATATTCAAAGTTATGAACTTCATCTTTATTAACAGCTTTTTTCAAATTATTCTTGATTTTATTAGCAACCTTTTGTGGTAATACATCATCAACATTTTTACCTTTCAATTGTTCAGAAGGCCTTACTAAGTCTTCATGCTTGGCAGTCCAGATATCTTTATAGTAACCATCTTCATCTAAGATTAATAATATTTCTGGAATATTTGAAATTATCTTCTTTAGGTAATCAGATTTTTCTTTTAACTGATTATGCAGTTTATTTTTTTCTGTCATATCAATCAAACTAACTATATGTTTATCTTCCATAAAATTAGCTCTAAAATGAAGTTGTTTCTTTGTTCCATCTTTACAGGTAATTTCAAGGTCTCTAACTGCTTGTTTACTTTCTAAACCTTTTTCCCAAATTATTTTTGCTTTTTTCCTATTTGCCTGATTAGGAAAAGCTCGCAAAAACCAATCTTCTAGAGAATTAATATCCTTTTCATCATATCCTGTAATACTAGTAAAACCTTTATTAAGATGAGCTATATTACCATCTTGATTAACCACAGCTACTCCCACTAAGAGGTTATCCATCAAACCTTCTAAAAGTTCATTCTTACTTTTTAAAGTCTTCTCTTTATTTTTTAGTTTTGTTAAATCTTCATATATATTAACTATTTCACCACTTTTTAGTTTATAGATATAATTTCTCTGATACATTTCTAAATCTTCATCTTTATTTATCTCTAAAAAGTATTCTTCTGGCTTACCGGTTTTATATACGCGTTTAAATATACTATATAATTCACTGAATTCCCTGTTTTCGGATAGTTCTTTAAACTTTTTACCCATTACTTCTTTTTTGCTTCTTTCTTCTAAAGATTGAGCTTTAAAATTTACATCTACCAAGCGGAAGTTTTCCCCGTTATTTATGGGTTTAAATATTGCAACAGCATTATCTATGTTATTAAATAGCTTTTTATATCTATTTTCCTTTAACTCAATTTCCTTTCTGTTTTGTAGATCATATAAGTAATAGACAAATATACTAGTTAAACCACCAAAAAAGAAAGGTAAGATATAAGTAAGTATAGAAGTATCATGATTTAATATTAATTCTTGTATTCTCCATAGGAAAGACAAAAGTATTCCTCCCATAATAAATACAAGAAATAACTTATTTTGTTTTTCTTTAATGTAGCTTTTCATAAGAATTCACCGCTAACTTTAATTTTGAGTTTTAAATCTATGGAGAGGTGGTATAAAAATGCGTTGGTTTTATAATCATGATTAAAACTAGGTAAAAAAATATAAAGTTTACTTATTATATCTATAGTTATATAAAACTATGAACATTCCTTCTATCTTTTGGATTAATTTTACAAATAATTTGAAAAGGTGACATAATCTTATGAAGGGATATTTTTATGTTCATTGAATTATAATTATTAGGCAATATAAGGCAACTTAATACTGGGGGAAATAATATGGTAAATGCGCTTACAGGCAGAAATGTTAATCTATATAAAAAGTTAAAACAAGAAATGGACAATGCTCAAGAAATTAAAATAATCGTATCTTTTTTAAGAGAATCTGGAGTTAAGCTCATAATCAGTGATTTAAAAAAGCAGGCTTTAAAAGGTACTGATATTAAAATAATTACTAGTAAGTATTTAAATATTACTGAACCCTCAGCTTTATACCTATTAAAAAAAGAATTAGGCAATTTAGTGAACTTAAGATTTTATAATAAAGAAGATATTGCCTTTCACCCTAAAGCATATTTTATAAAGAAAGAAAATAATAAAATACTATTTATAGGCTCTTCTAATATATCTGCAAGTGCTTTAACTTCTGGGATAGAATGGAACTATGAACTTTTTGATAAAAATGATCAAAAAGCTTATCAGGAGTTTGAAGGCGAATTTGATAGAATTTATGAAAAGGAAACAAATATTATTGATAATGAAGAATTAAAAAAATACACTAAATCATGGAAAAAACCACAAGTATTAACTGTCATTTCGGATAAATTGTTAAAACAAAAAGAAAAACCCGAACCCAGAGGAGCGCAAATCGAAGCCTTATATGAATTAGAGTTAGCCCGTCAAGAAGGAATAAATAAAGGAATGCTTGTCGGGGCAACTGGGATAGGTAAAACATTTATAGCAGCTTTTGACTCTATTGAATTTAATAAGATACTTTTTTTAGCTCATAGAGAAGAAATACTTAAGCAAGCCAATAAAACTTTTAAAAAGATCAAACCAGATATTAAAACCGGTTTTTTCAAAGGTGAAAAGAAAGAAAATGAAAAGGATATTATCTTTGCCAGTGTGCAAACTATAAGAAAACAAAAATATTTAAATAAATATTTTAATCCTGATACCTTTAATTATATAATAGTAGATGAGTTTCATCATGCTGCAGCAGAAAGTTACATAAATGTAATTGAATATTTCGAACCTGATTTTTTATTAGGTCTAACTGCTACACCCTATAGAATGGATAATAAAGATATTTATGAAATCTGTAATGATAATGTTATTTATGAAATTGATATGAAAGATGCTATTAATAGAGACTTATTAGTCCCTTTTAAATACTATGGCATCTATGATGACCAGGTTGATTATGATAATATTGATTATGTAAATGGAAAGTATAATACAAAAGATCTTGAAAAAAAATTAAGTACACATAAAAGAGCAAATCTAATATTAAAACATTATAAAAATTTAGCTGGTGATAAAACTCTGGGATTTTGTACTTCTATTAAACATGCCAAATATATGGCTGAAAAGTTCAATGAAAATAATATTAAAGCAGTTTGTGTACATAGTTCTTCTAAAAAAGATAAATATTCTATGAAAAGAAATCAAGCCATTAAAAAGCTTGAAAATGGTATTATTGATGTAATTTTTGCTGTCGATATTTTCAATGAAGGTGTGGATGTACCAAGCCTAAATACTGTCCTGTTTTTAC
>CAYSHP010000095.1:0-7781 GCA_964430875.1 uncultured Halanaerobiales bacterium | reverse complement strand
ACTAAGAAATATTTTTAATAATTAGAACTTAATTTGGCAATTAAGTTAACTCTATTATTTTAATTCTATAAATAATTATTATGTATATAAATAGGAATATAACATATTAGTAATTATTACTTAAAGATTTTTTTTAATGTAAAGATAATTTTAAAAAATTAGTATTCGGACATTTGTCCTCCCCTACTCATTTTAAACTTTTTGTGTCAAATATATGGGGAGGACAAATGTAATAATTGCAAATATGGACTATTTGTACTGTTATAGACCGGACAAATGTCCTTATTTGAATATATTTAAAAGTCCTCCGCAAGGCGGGCTTTTTACATTTTAGGGGGCTATTAAATTAATATTCTAAATTGTTTGACAAATTACAAAGTTGGTGCTATAATAAAATTGTTACAAATGTAATGAACATAATTACAAAAGAGGGTGAATCTGTAATGGGAGTATTATCTAGTTTTAATTTGGAAGGCAAAACAGCAATTGTTACTGGAGCTGCCAGGGGTTTAGGTAAAGCAATGGCCACTGGTTTAGCAGAAGTGGGAGCAAATATTGTAATACCAGATATAAACTATGAAAATGCCAGAAAAACAGCAAATGAGATTAGTGAATTGGGTGTAGAAACTTTAGCATTAAAATGTGATGTAACAGATAAGTCTGAAGTTCAGAATATGGTTGAAAAAACAGTTGACAAATTTGATAATATTGATATTTTGATCAATAATGCTGGGCTTTGCAAAAATATTGCTGCTGAAGAAATGAGTCTAGAAGACTGGCAGGAGGTAATTGATATAAATCTAACAGGAGTATTTCTTTGCTCACAGGTAGTTGGCAAAGAAATGATTGATAATAAGGGAGGATCAATAATTAATATTTCTTCCATGTCAGCAGAAATAATTAACTATCCTCAACCACAATGTTCCTATAATGCTTCTAAAGCGGGGGTATCTCAATTAACTAAGTCATTAGCTGCTGAATGGGCTAAATATGATATTCGTGTTAATGCTATTGCCCCAGGTTACATGAAAACAGACCTTACTGCAGAAATATTAGATAAAAATCCAGAAAGAAAAGAACATTGGATTGAACCTACTCCGATGAAAAGAATGGGAAAACCGAAAGAATTAAAAGGACTTGCAGTTTATCTAGCATCTGAAGCGTCCAGTTTTATGACCGGAAATATTGTGAAAATTGATGGTGGTTATACATTATATTAATTAAGTTTAAAAGAGTTAGATATAATTAATTCATTAAGTAAGCAAATATTGGGCTGGGGGGTGATTTAACCAAAAGTAAAATATTACTTTAAAGAAGATCTGTATTTTAACTACTATAATGAATTAAAAATTAAGAGGGGGATTTTAATGTTTTTTAAAAAGACAGCAATAGCTTTATTCTTGATAGCTTCTTTAGCTTTAGTCTTTGGTGGGGTTGTTGTTGCCCAGGAAGAAGTTGAATTAAATATTCTGGCTTTAAAGATGGACTCTACTCAGTATATTGATGAAAAAACAAATGAATGGATTGAACAATATGAAAAAGAGCATGATGTAGAAGTTTCAGTGAATTGGGAATATTTAGCAGAGGAAGATGCTAGAGCCCATGCAGTTGAAGATATGGCAACTGGAACTGGATATTATCAGATTGCCCAAGTTGGTACCCAGCATATTACATTAATGGCTGCTAATGACTGGCTAGTTCCAGTAGAAGATTATTTTACTGAAGATTATCGAGCAGATGAATTTGTAGAAGCGGTAGAAACAGGAGCTTCTTATGATGGAAAAATGTATGGAGTTCCAATTTATCATGAAGCAACACATCTTTTCTATAGACATGATGTCTTTGAAGAGCTTGGCATAGAGCCGCCTGAAACACTTGCTGGAATGAAAGAAAAAGCTAAAATGATTACTGAAGAAACCGAGATGGCTGGAGTAGTTTTAAGAGGTCGTAGAGGAGCTGGACTTAATCATGTTTCTTGGAAACAATTCCTCCATGCTTATGGTGGAAAATGGTTAAAAGACTTTGAAAGACCTTATGAACCTGCCTTTAATTCAGAAGAAGGTATAAAAGCTACTAAATGGTATGCCGAAATGATCCGCAATTATGCTCCCGAAGGTTCCCAAACTGCTCACTGGAGAGAAGCTCAGGCTATGTTTATGAGTGGAGAAGCAGCTATGATGATTGATGCTACTTCCATTAGTAGAAGAGTTCTTACCGATGAGTCTTCTCAGGTTAAAGGAGATGTATCCTTTAAATTAATACCTAAAGGTCCTGAAGGTAGATATCCATGGTATTTCTCCTGGAATCTTGGTATAAGTAAACCTGGTACAGAAGGATTAACTAGAGAAGTAGCTGCTGATTATGTAATGTGGGCAACTTCTCCTGAAATGAAAATAGATATGATGGAAGACCTTGGAGTCCTTCCTGCTAGAGAAACCACTCTTAATTCTGACAAAGCAGAAGAGGTATATGGAGATCCTAATATGTCAAACTGGCTTTCAAACACAATTAAATCCTTAAATATTGAAGAAGCTGCAGAAAATCCTGTTATTGCTAAAGTACCTGAATGGCCTGCAATTGGAGATACCATTGGTATTCAATTAGAAGAAATATTCACTGGCTCTAAAACTGTGGAAGAAGGTCTTTCAGAAGCAGCTAAGACAATTGAACAAGATTTTTAATTAGAAATTAAGTAGAGTTAATAATATAAAAGGGGATGCTTTGTTAAGTATCCCCTTTTTTAAAAAATTAAAAGAACTAATTAACTGTAATTTTAGAAGAAAGTTATTGGAGGGATAATAAAGATGAGTATTCTTGAAGCTAAAGATATCACTACCACCTTTGAGAAAGGAAAAGTAGTAGCAAATGATAATGTAAATCTAAATATTGAGGATGGTGAATTTTTTGTTCTTTTAGGTCCCTCTGGTTGTGGTAAGTCTACCTTTTTAAGAAGTGTGGCAGGCTTAGAAACACCAGATAGTGGAGTGATGAAATTAAAAGGAGAAGATATCCTAGATAAAGAACCAGCGGAAAGAGATGTAGCTATGATGTTTCAGAAAGTTACACTTTATCCGAATATGAATGTTTATGATAATATTGCTTTTCCTCTTAAAATCAAAGGTGTAGATAAAGATACGATAGAAAAAGAGGTAAATAAAGTATTAGATTTTACACAAATTCCTGAAAAAAAACATTCTAATGTAAATAATCTAAGTGGTGGAGAAGCTCAGAGAGCTATGATTGCGAGAGTCTTAGTTCAGGATCCACAGTTATTTTTACTAGATGAACCATTTTCTAGTCTTGACCACCAGTTAAGAGTTCATATGAGAAAAGAAATATTGAAGATTCATAAAAAAACAGGGGTAACAATTTTATTTGTAACACATAATCAGGAAGAAGCTATGCGACTTGGTGAAAGAATTGGTATTATGAATAATGGTAAAGTTGAACAAGTAGGAACTCCTAAAGAGATATTAAAAGAACCTAAAAACAAATTTGTTGCTCAATTTATTGGACATCCTCAAATTAATTTTATTGAAGGTGAAATGAATACTAAAGAAGACAAAATGTATTTACAAATTGATAGTAAAAACTATGGTCCATTAGAAAAAAGTGAAATGAAGGAAATTCCTGAAAGTAAAGAAATAACACTGGGAATTAGACCAGAAAAATTAAAGATAGAAAAAGGAAAAGTAGAAGGGGAAAATAAATTTATTTCTGAGATTGATCTTGTTGAAGATACAGGTACAGATGTCTATATAAATTTTAATTTTGGTGACGCTTCTCTACAAGCAGAAGTTCCGGAAACAGAAGAATGGGAAATGGGTGAAGAAATAACATTTTCTTTTGAAAAAAGAGATTTAATATTATTTGATGAAAGTGGAGATAGAATAAAATAAGGAGGTGGTCACAATTATAAAGAAAGAAAAGTTATTAAAGTATTTGGTTTCTCCAGCTGTTATTTACTCTATTTTAGCTGGTGTGCTTCCTGTTATATATGCTTTTAGAAATTCTCTTTTTAATATAAATATACGTTATCCTATGAGAACATTAAAAATGATAGGTTTTGATAATTATATTAATATTATACAGACAAGCCGTTTTCAAGCTGCTTTAAAAAATTCACTTCTCTTTTCTGTAGAGGGGACACTTGGAGCTTTGATATTAGGCTTTGCAATTGCACTTTATCTTTATTATTATGTCAGACCTTATCCGTTAGTATTAACTTTTTTATCTACTTTATTAGTTGTGCCAGTATTAGCCGGGAAAGTTACCAATGCATATATGTGGAAACTTTTATATAATCCTGTTTTAGGGATTATTAATCATATAATCAGAGGGCTTGGTTTTGGAACTGTCGAATTTTTATCAAATAGTAATTTAGCAATGCATTCTATTGTATTTACTGATATCTGGCAGTGGTCAGGTTTTATTGCTTTATTTCTCTATGCAGGCTTAGCTTCCTTACCTGAAGAATTTTTTGAAGAAGCTAGAGTTATTGGAGCATCATTTTTCCAGACCATGAGATATGTAATTATTCCAAATCTAAAGGGATTATTTTTAGCTGTATTTTTACTTAAATTTATGATTTCTTTAAGAAGCTTTGGCCTAATTAAAGTTATGACCGGAGGAGGACCGGGTGTTTCTACCGAAACAGTTGATATGTACCTTACCTGGCTGGCAGTAGAAGGAAGAGGAGCACTTTCAAGAGCCTCAGCCGGAGCTATAATAATGTTGGTTATCACAATTATTGTCTTTACATTAATTATCAAAATGTATCAAGGTCAAAAAGAAGGTGGAAAATAATATGGATAAAAAAGTAAAAAAATTATTTCAAGGTAAAGTTTCTTCATTATTATTGCTTTTATTAGGTGGTTTGCTCTTTGCATTTATTTTCCTACCGATTTATTATATAGTGACAATGAGTATTAAAAGTCAGGCCCACGTGTTGTCAGGCGAGTTTAGCTTGTTCTTTTTTGAGGTCTCATTTGATGCTTGGAAAGAAACACTGACTAGTGAAAGTATTTGGAATGGTATGTGGGGTAGTATTAAAACAGCCAGTATTTCTACTGTATTAGCGGTAGCTATTGGAACTCTGGCTGCTTATGGTTTTTCTCGTTATTCTTTTAAAAGAGATGATGATCTATTATTTTTCATTTTGACCCAGAGAATGCTGCCTCCTATTGCAATTTTTCTACCTTATACCTTGATTTGGAGAAGTCTAGATATGGTAGGAGATTGGTATAACTTAATCGTCCCCTATGTTTTGATTTCAATTCCGATAACAGTATGGTTGATGCATGCCTATATTGATAATATTCCTATAGAATATGAAGAATCAGCTGTAGTAGAAGGTTGCTCTCAATTTGAAGCTTTCTGGAGAATAGTTTTACCTAATGCTCTGCCGGGTTTAATTATGACAGCAATGTTTAATTTCGCTCTACTCTGGAATGAAATATTTTTCGCACTTTTTTTCAGAAACAGAACTTTACCTGTTGAAGTTTCGGCTGGACTGCAGTATGCGGAGATTACTCCCTGGCCAAGTTTAAGTGCTCAAGGTGTATTTCTGATGGTTATTCCAGCAACCTTTGCTTTTTATCTACAAAAAAGAATTAGAGAACTACCAATTACATTTTAAGAGCAAGGAGGTTACAAATGAAAGCATATGTTTGTCATCATAATTCAGATTGTTTTCTAGAAGATGTTCCCGTTCCCGATATTAAAGACGATGAAGTGTTGATAAAAGTTAAAACTAGCGGGATCTGTGGAACCGATTATCACATAAAAAAAGGAGAATTTAAAGCCAAAGATAATTTAATACTTGGACATGAATTTGCCGGAATAGTAGAGGACATGGGTGATAAAGTTGAAGGCTATAAAAAAGGGGACCATGTCATTGGCGATCCAATGACCCCCTGTTTTCACTGTGAATACTGTAAAAGTGGCCAGGTCAATTATTGTGTCGAACTGCCAGGGATCGGTGTAAATGAAGATGGTTCTTTTGCTGAATATATTACGGTACCTCAATCAAATGTGCACAAATTAGATGAAAATGTTCCCTTTGAGGTAGGTGCATTTGCTGAGCCTTTAAGCTGCTGTTTGCGCGGTATTGATCAATTAAATCCTGAGCAAGGGGAAAACATGGTAATTATTGGAGACGGCCCCATTGGTTTAATGATGGTTCAATTAGCAAAATTGGCTGGAATATCTGATTTAGTTTTAGTAGGAGGAGTAGAGGATAGAGAAGAATTAGCCCTTAAATTGGGGGCCGATAAATTTATTGATGGAACTACAGATAAGGCAGCAGAGAAGATAACCAACTATTTTGATAATGGTCAAATCAAAAATATTATTGAAGCAGTTGGCCTAAAGCAGACTCTCGAACTTTCATTAGAAATTAAAACCTATGGAAGTCAGATCCTCTGGTTTGGGGTTCCAGCTCCAGAAACAAAGATTAAAGTTTCTCCTCAAGAAATTTTTGAAAAAGAAATTAAAATAATTGGTTCTTTAATGAATCCTTATACTATAAGTAGAGCAGTTAATTTACTAGAAAATGGTAAAATTGATGTGGATTCATTAATTACTCATCGTTTTAAGCTTACTGAAATCGAAAAGGCTTTTGAGATTTATGAAAATAATAATAAACGGATTAAAATTATGATAGAGGGGGAATAAACCTATGGAGACTATGAAACAAGTTGAACTGGTGGCAGTTGAAAAATTTGAAGAACAAGAAGTTCAAGTTCCTAATATAGCGGAAGATGAGGTTTTAATAGAGGTTGAAACCTGTGGAATCTGTGGCTCTGATGTTCACAGTTATACCGGCCATCATCCATTTGTTGATCCTCCCATTGTCTTAGGACATGAATATGCAGGTATTATAAAAAAAGTTGGTAATGAAGTAAAAGATTTAGAAATAGGTCAAAGGGTAACCTCGGAAATTGTCATAAACTGTGGCGAGTGTTATAATTGTAGAGATGGGAGGTATCATATTTGCGAAAATGGTAAATACTTGGGGAATGTGGGCTGGAATGGAGCAATGGCGGATTATGTAGTTATGAAAGCGGACAAAGTCCATACTTTACCAGAAACCATGTCTCCGAAAGAAGGTGCTATGGTAGAGCCTTCAGCAGTGGGAATCCATGCAGTTAGAAGATCTAACTTTAAAGTTGGAGACACTGCCTTAGTTATTGGGGCAGGTATTATTGGTAACCTAACAGCTCAGTCCTTAAAAATTGCGGGAGCCAGGCGAGTCATAGTGGCTGATGTTTTAGAAAAAAGAGTTCAAAAAGCTAAAGAGATAGGTTTAAAAGAAGTAATAAATACCAGTGAGGTTAATTTAAAGGAATGGATAGAAGATAGTTTAGGAAGAGAAAACTTAGATGTAATATTTGATTGTGTAGGTTTCGAAGAAACTATAGATAGTGCCATAAATATTGCCAGAAAAGGTTCCCAGATAGTAATAGTAGGAGTGCCTCCCCTTGATGTTTCTGTAAATATGGCTTATGTTCAGGATAGAGAATTAGATATAATTGGTAGTCTGCAGTATATAGATAAAGATTATATTAGAGCTATTGATTTTATCGATAACGGCTTATTAAAAGTAAAGCCGCTTATTACTCATACTTATAATTTCTCTGACTATCAGAAGGCTTTTGAAATGGCTATTAGTGATGAGGAAGCTAAAAAAGGCAGAATGAAAGTGTTGATGGATTACAACTAATTAAATCAAAAGGGGTTATACTATGAAATCCAGGGAAAAACAACAATTATTATATTCT
>CAYSHP010000094.1:0-7995 GCA_964430875.1 uncultured Halanaerobiales bacterium | reverse complement strand
AGACCGCCCACTAAGGCGCGGTCTGTTCCATGTCCTTTAAAGGTTCTAGCAAAAGATCCGTGCAGGTATATATCTGCTTTATTTAATTTATCTTTAAAGATTGACCGGGCCAGGTAACCGACTTTGACCGCCCCCGCCGTATGAGAGCTAGAAGGCCCGATCATAATAGGTCCTAATACATTAAATACACTCACTTAAATAATCCACCTTTCTAGCTGGCTTTGTCTAAGGATTTTGTTCTAACACCCTCTTTTAATAATTCAATTGCTTTTTGTAGTTGTTCATCTTCTTCACTATCCTGGTTAAATTCAACACTAATATCAGGCTCTATACCTTTTTCATGAATAAAGGTACCATTTGGAGTATAGTAACGAGCTGTTGTTAAACGCAGAGCCGAACCATCTCCTAAAGGAATTACAGTCTGAACTGTACCTTTACCAAAGGTTTTTTGTCCTATTAATTTACCGCGGCTTTGATCAGAGATTGCACCAGCCACTATTTCAGAGGCACTGGCACTACCTTCATTAACTAAAACAACCATCGGTATATCAACTGCAGTAATATCAGATACTGTATTATATACTTCATCTTCCCTTCGGCGGCTCTTTACCGTAACGACGGTACCGTCATCAATAAAGTTACTGGCAACTTTAACTGCTTCATCTAAAATACCTCCGGGATTATTTCTTAAATCAAGGATTAATGACTGTGCACCCTGAGATTTTAAATCTTCTAGGGCCTGCTCAGCTTTATAACCAACATCACTTGCAAACTGATAGATTGATAAGTAGCCGATTGTATCAGTTTCCATACTGTGTTCAACATAAGGAATCTCAACATTGGCTCTAGTAATTACCACATCAAAATCTTCTTCTTTATCTTCCCTTGCAATAGTTAAGGTTACTTCGGTACCGGGCTCGCCTCGCATGATATCAACTGCCTTTTCCTGTGACATCTTTGAGGTCAATTTACCGTTAATTGCTTTAATCACATCACCGGACTTAAGACCAGCTCTTTCCCCAGGTGTATTTTTTATCGGTGAAACAATCGTTAGTTTTTCATCACGAATAGTTATTACAATACCGATTCCACCAAATTCACCATCAAATTCAATCTGCATTTCTTCATACTCATTCGGACTTAAATAAGAAGAATAGGGATCTAGCTCTTTTAACATTCCAGTAATTGCAGAATCAACCAAATCATCTAAATTCTTATCTTCAACATAGTAATTATCTATTAGATAAATTACATTCTGTAAATTCTTTAAAGGAGTTAGATTATCTGCAACTACTTTATATCCGCCCACAGTCAAAATTGCTATAATAACTAAAATTGCTAATAGCTTCTTTTTATTTTTTAACATTTATTATCTCTTCCTTCCAAACTTTTTTTATCTCAAATATCTATTTTTTCTTTAAATACTAAATACAAAAACCTAGGCAGGGCTAACATCCTCTTAAATCTCTTGGGTTCCTGCAGCAGACGGTAAAACCATTCTAAATACATCTTCTGCATCCATAAGGGAGCCCGCTTTGCTTTACCTGCTATTACATCAAAACTTCCCCCGACAGTTAAACCCACTTTTATATTTAATTGATCAAAATATGAATCAAAAAACTTTTCCTGTAAAGGAACACCCATACCTACCATTAATATATCGGGTTTTTTATTATTAATATCTTCAATGACCATTTCTTTGGTATCTGAATCTAAATAACCGTGGTGAAAACCAGCCATATTAAGCTCAGGCAGCTCTTTTTTTATATTATCTACAGCTGAGTCTACTATACCTGGTTTTCCTCCTAAAAAATAGACTGATATATCTTTGTCAGCCACTTCTCTTAACAAATTTCTCATCAAATCATATCCGGCCACCCTCTCCTGTAAAGGTTGTCCCAGTAAGCGGGCAGCAATCAAAAGACCTGCTCCATCTGGAGTTAAATAATCTGCCTCATTTAAAAGTCGTGAGAAATCCCCATTATCAAAAGCTTTTACTACTATTTCTGAATTAGGAGTATAGATTAATTGTTTCTCTTTTCCCTTTCTTATGGAATTTATTAGATCATTTACAATTTCTTTCATCGTTATATTATTTATTTTAAGGGTTAGAATTTCAATTATTTCCTTCAACTCATTCACCTTTCAAATCAGTTATTAAGCGCTGCAGCGAACCTTTTACACGCTCATTTTTTACCTTTACAATCCTATTTATTCTATTTTCAATATCAGCTTTTTCATCTTTGATCCTCTTATATGCTTTAATTAACTGTTTTTGATTAATATTATCAGTACTAATACTAGGCTGATAGTTCATCTCCTGAATTAAACTCTCTACCTTAGGATCATAACTTATGCCAATAAAGGGCACACAGTTTATAGCTGCGAAAATTAAAGAATGCAGCCTAACCCCTATAAATAGGTCAAAGCTATTATATATCTTGTTAATTTCTTTGATATCATCAGTATAGCTAATAATTTCAGGTGTGGTATAAAGCATGTCTTGTAACTTTTTACTGATCCGTTCATCTTCCCCTTCATGGAAGGGAATTATGGTAATTTTAAATTCTTCTTTTTTAATTAAATAATTTAAAAAATTAGCTAAAATCTTTAGATAACTATTATCTTTCCAGTTACGAACTGAAACACCTATCTTTTTTATATCGTTTACTTTTTGATCTACATCATTACAAATATTTAATCCATAGACTGGATCATCAATTAATTCTATTTTATTTCGGTTAATACCGATCTCTTCTAAAAAGAGTTCAGAGTTTAAATCTCTTACTGATAAGAAATCCACTCTATTTAATACTTTTTTTATAACAAAACGATAAAAACTATTATTAACAGGCCCTACTCCCTGAGCAAAAAAGATAGTCTTTAAGTTAAATATCTGGGCTAAAAATATTAAACCTAAGTAGTAGGGAACTGAACGCAGGCTGGTTACATCCTGTAATAAACTACCACCACCACTAATAAAGATATCTGACTGCTTCATTTTTGCTGCTATCTTAAATATATCATATCTGTAAATAGTTTCAGTATTATATTTAACCTTTGTTTCTTCCGGTTTATTGGTTAGTACTATGAGCTTAATATCTTCTGTTTCTTCCCTTATCATATCAATCATACTGGCTAAAATAGCTTCATCACCGAGATTATTAAACCCAAAATAACCGGAAAGCAGAATTCTTTTCATCTATTTCACCTTCTGCTTGTTAACAAAGTTAAGGAAATATTTGATAACAACAACTGCTATTAAACCTAATACTAACCCCAACCATAGTCCATGTATAGTTCTCAGTAATGAGATTAAAACTGGGGTATGGATATGAGCAAAAGAATTTAATATATTGAGCTGACCAATTACAGCTAAAAGTCCTAAAAAGTATAATCCATAATTTTTCTTTAATTGAGTAAAGTAATATAAAGCAATGATAAAAGCCGGGTGACCAATTAAAAATTCTTTGAAGCGGGGACGTACATAAAGTAAGTCCTCTAATATTACTCTAAAACGTTCTTCAATTGCAGGTATATCTAAAATCGGAAAGTTACCGGTTCTTAAGATATAGTAAATACCTGCTAAGCCTATAAATCCTAAAATTATTAAATGCTTTAGCTTAAGATTAACATCAAGCAGTTCAAATAGTTTATCTTTAATCGTTGTATCCTTTTCTCTGACTATATATTCCATAAAATAGTAGAAAGTGATGATTAATAAGGGCATGATAAAAGCAAGTTTTACACCCCTAAATTGATTTATCTTGGTCAAATAGCTAATATCGGCTAGAGCAGAGACAATAAAGACTGCTCCACTTAAGGTAATTAAGGCAGCTTTTATATAATTAAAAATATTTTTTACTTTACTTTTTCTCAATAGTTGAGCTATAACCGCTAAACTAGGGAAGATAATACTGCTACCCAAAGCTAAACCGGTTCTGAAAAAGTACAGATCTAAAAAGAAATATGTTAAAAATATACCTATAATACCAAGTACAATTAATATATACTGTAGTAATTCTTCTTTGATCTTAAAGATTTCAATTAATAACAGGACTCCACCTGCTAATATACCTAAAGCTGTAAATATTAAATAGATGCTGCTGTTAGAAAAGGGTTGATAGGGCTCAGCTTTCGAAATATTATAACCGGCTGAAACTAATCTTTCCTTTAATCTATCAATATACTCTGTGTTTAAGGATTTAACCTCAGCAAAGTCTTTATTCTCTTTTATAATAGGGCGCATATAGAAAAATCTTATATTTCTTTCTTTGACTGCCCGCATATATCTATCAACAATTTTACTTTGAGCATAGATATTCATCTCTTCTTGAGTAATACTGTGAACTCTGACAATTTCATAGTTTAATTTTTTTGCTAGTTTATCTTCACCCTTTTGCACTCCAATTATGGCTTCAATAAAACCAAAGGTATTGTTATTTTCCTGCATAATTTGGGCTGTTTTTTCTATTTCATCAGAATAACCTAATATCTCCTGACCGGCAAATACAATAGTAGCATCAGTGGACAGGGTAGATAGCAGGTGAAAGTTTAAGTCATTATTAGTAAGATTATCAAAACGATATACTACATTTAAACCGCTATCTTTTATTTCTTTAATTAAATCCCGGTCAAAACCGAGATCTAAAGAAAAGTAATCCTCTTGCCAGTAAGGGAAAAATACCACGTTTTTCCCCTTAACCTCTTTAAAACTTAAGTTAAAGTCTTCCTTATAGTAAAATAGATTATTATAAAAGTTGTTTTTACTATCAAAAATCAAAAAGGCACTCTGGTTTTCAAGAGGAAACTCCTCCCAAAAAGCATCATTACTATCAGAAAGCAGCTGGCTAGTTTGGATCTCACTATTAGTTAAATGAGCAACTTTCCCTAATTTAACTAACTTTTTTATATCTAATGGTGAAATGGCAATAGAATTAATACCATAACTTTTAAGTTCCTCTATAGAAAGCGTTTGATTATTATATTCTTTTTTCATTTCAGTTAGAGACTTATAATCAAAAGCCATTTCAACATTACTATTAGACTGTTCTACCATCATTCTGCCCCTAATGCCAATCACTGATACTATCAGGGTCAGAATGATTACTAGATATAATATCTTTTTATTCATAGACTGCCTCCTAAAGTAATAGTTATATATTTAATTCTCCACTGTTATTTTGCTTTAAATAAGCTTCTATAAATTCATCAAGGTATCCATCCATAACCTTTTCGGTATTACCTTCTTCTAAATTAGTCCGGTGGTCTTTAATCATATTATAAGGATGGAAAACATAGGAACGAATCTGACTACCCCAGGCAATCTCTTTATGCTCTCCTCTAAGTTCATCAATTTTTTCAGCCTGAGCTTCTTTTTTTAACTCCATCAAGCGAGTTTTTAAGATTTTCATCGCCATCTGTTTATTTTTATGCTGAGAACGTTCATTTTGACACTGAACTACCACCCCGGTTGGTTGGTGAGTTATACGTACAGCCGAATCAGTTTTATTAACATGCTGTCCGCCAGCTCCACTGGCCCGATATGTTTCTATTTTCAAGTCGTTTTCATCTATATCGACTTCAATGTCTTCTTCAATTTCAGGCATAACATCTACCGAAGCAAAAGAAGTATGTCTCCGGCCTGATGAATCAAAGGGAGAGATTCTTACTAAGCGGTGTACCCCACTTTCTCCCTTGAGATAACCATAAACATATTCTCCTTCAATCAAAATAGTAACTCTTTTGATACCGGCTTCATCACCACTTTGAAAGTCCAAAGTTTTAACCTCAAAGTCTTTGCTTTGGGCCCATCTATCATACATTCTAAGCAGCATAGCTGCCCAGTCCTGTGATTCAGTACCCCCAGCTCCCGGATGAATTGATAATATTGCATTGTTTTTATCATGTTTACCATTTAGCCTGGTTTTTAATTCAAGTCTATCTATTCTTTGTTCTAAATTATCTAATTTATTATCTAACTGTTTTAAAAGGCTTTCATCTTCATCTTCTTCAGCCAGTTCCAGATATACTTCAACTTCTTCAATATCATCCGCAAGTTCTGCTAGAAGGTTTAGTCTATTTTTTATACTGTCCACTTTTTTACTGATCCGGGTAGCTTCTTCATTATCATCCCAAAAGTCGGGAGATACCATCTTTTCTTCTAATTCATCTCTTTTTGAGGCTAACTCCTCAGGGTCAAAGTAGATCCCTCAAATCTTGATATCTTTCTTTTAGATCTGTAATTCTTTCTTCATAATTACCGTTCATCTTAAAACTCCTCCTTAATTACCTACCACAGCATTTTTTGTATTTTTTACCACTGCCACAGGGACAGGGATCATTTCTGCCGGGTTCATCTGGTTTTACTACTGTAGAGTGAGTCTTCTTATTATTTTTATTAGTAGAAGTCTGTTTCTGTCTTTGCTGTTGTGCTTTATTTTTAGCGGTAGATAAAGCACTAATTGTCCCACCATCACTATAGTTTAAATTCTGGCTGGTTTGTTCTCGGTCTAATTGACCGTCTTCATGGATTTCAACTCTGAAGATACTACGGATAATATCTTCTCTAATGGAACTAGTCATCTCATTAAACATGTCATAGGATTCAAACTTATATTCAGTTAAAGGATCTTTTTGTCCATAAGCCCTTAGTCCAATACCCTGTCTTAATTCATCCATATTATCTAAATGAGACATCCAGTTTCTATCAATAACACGTAGTGCAATATATTTAGCAATCTTATTCATATTTTCTTTATTGAACTTCTCTTCTTTATCTTTATAATTTTTCTTACCAAATTCATAAAGATACTGTTTAATATCTTGTTTATCTTTACCAGCCAAATCATCGGCTGAAAGCTCTTCTGTAAAGTAGAATTTATTGAGATATTCCACTAAACCAGCTCGATCCCAGTCACTGGGATGAATTTCATCAGAAAGATAACTTTCTGTGATATCTTCAACTAGCTGTTCTAACATGCCGAATATGATTTCATCCATATTATCAGAAAAGAGAACTTCACTTCTTTGCTCATAAATGATCGAACGCTGTTTATTTAAAATATCATCATACTGTAAGATAGCCTTTCTGATATCAAAGTTTCTACCTTCAACCTTTTTCTGGGCTCTTTCTATCGCATTTGTAATTAATTTATGCTGAATAGGTTGATCATCTTCCATACCAACTTTATCCATTAAAGCTGTAATATTATCAGAACCAAATAACCTTAAAAGATCATCTTCCAGTGAAACAAAAAACTGTGAAGAACCCGGGTCGCCTTGACGGCCGGCACGACCTCTCAACTGGTTATCAATCCTACGACTTTCATGACGTTCAGTACCAATAACATGCAGTCCGCCTAATTCAACAACTCCTTCACCTAATACGATATCGGTACCTCTACCGGCCATATTAGTAGCAATTGTTACACTGTTTTTTTGGCCTGCATCTTTAATTATTTCAGCCTCTTTTTTATGGTTTTTTGCATTTAAGACATTATGCTGAATTCCTTTCCGGTTTAACATCCGGCTTAGTTTTTCAGATTTATCAATATCTACGGTACCTACTAAAAGAGGTTGACCTTTTTCATTTCGCTCTTCTATTTCTTTAACAACTGCCCTGAATTTTGACTCTTCATCTTTAAAGACAAGGTCAGGTTTGTTATCTCTAATTAAAGGTTCATTGGTTGGAATTACAATAACTTCCATTCCATAAATTTTTATGAACTCTTCTTCTTCTGTTTTAGCTGTTCCAGTCATTCCGGCTAATTTATCATACATTCTAAAGTAGTTCTGTAAGGTGATCCGAGCAAAGGTCTGACTACCTTTTTGTACAGAAACACCTTCTTTAGCTTCAATTGCCTGGTGTAAGCCTTCACTATATCTTCTACCTTCCATTACTCTACCTGTAAATTCATCGACAATTTTTACTTTGCCATCATCTACAATATAGTCTCTATCTTTTTTCATCAGGGTATGGGCTCTTAAAGCCTG
>CAYSHP010000093.1:0-8002 GCA_964430875.1 uncultured Halanaerobiales bacterium | reverse complement strand
ACCTAATCAAAAACAAGATTAGGATGGAGTTTTCTTGAGACATTTCAGATAAAAGTACATATGTAATTAGTGAAAATATGCATTGGGAAGAATTTAATACATATTACTTAATAGGTGAAAAGTATAATTTAGCAATAGACTGTGGAATCGGTATTTATAAAATAAAAGATATTTTAAATGGAATTGATCATAAAAAGAAAAAATTAGCAATAACACATATGCACTGGGACCATGTTGGTAATCTTGCTGAATTTAAAGAAGTTTTTTTAAGTGAAAAGGCTAATCAATATTTTGAACATGGTTACTGGGAACCAATTGAAGAAGTGAGAGCCAAAGTTATCAGGGATGTTAATTTAAAATTAATCCCTGATAACTTTAATATTAATGAGTATCGCATTGAACAATCTAAGCGAGGTAAAGTAATTAATGATGGAGATACTTTTAAATTAGGAAATAGAATAATAGAAGTAATTGAAACTCCCGGACATACGGAAGATCACCTGTGTTTTTATGATAAAACTAATAAATACTTATTTGCTGGTGATTTTATTTACAAAGGTCCACTTTATTTAGAAAGTGATTATACTGATATTGAAAAATATTTTCATTCACTTAAAAAGATTATTAATAAATATCCTAATACCAAGAAAATATTATCTAGTCACTATGAGCCCGAAATTTCTTTTGATTATCTAAAGGAGATTTATCAATTTATATTGAATTTGAAAGAGAAAGGCAAATATCAACAGGGAACTGGAGAACATTCAAATGGCAATCAAAAAATAATTTTATGAGGAGAATTAAAGATGAATAATGCTTTTTTGTTAATTGCTCCAATTATATTAATAAGGTACTTATTGTTAAGATCAATAAGTAAAGAAGCCTATAAAAGGGCAGCCTACTTTCCATCCTTGAGAGGGAAAGAACAGTATGCTTTTTATGTTTACCAGTCTGCTATTCTTTTTATGTTATTTTATACAATTTTTTTAGATATTCAATCGGAAGGCGCAATTAATTTAATTGGTTTTATTTTATATGGTTTAGGGTCCCTCTATTACATAATTTCTATGTATGATTTTGCCCGCCCACAAGCAGATGGTTTAAATAATAAGGGGGTATATAGTTTTTCTAGAAATCCGATGTATGTTGCCTTCTTCTTATATTTTCTTGGAATTGCTTTAATCACTGAATCCCTTATATATTTTACAGTACTTATCATCTTCCAAATTTCAGTTCACTATATAATACTTTCCGAAGAAAGAGCCTGTTTAGCTCAATTTGGGGATGAATATAAATTATATATGGAGAAAGTAAATCGCTATCTAGGCAGAAAAGCCTAGTTCATATATAAAAAAAGAAAAAAGTGGTGAATGAATTGAACAAAAATTTTATAGTAAAAACAAAAAGTCATTTAGATTATTTTTGTAATAACTTAGGTGACCGTTATGTAGGAAGCAAAAGTAATCAAGAGGCAGCAAAATACATCAAAGACAATCTATTAAAAAGTAAGGTCAAAATTGAAGAACAGAGATTTGAGTGTTTTGATTGGCAGGGTAAAAATGTGATTTTTAAAGTGGATGATGAAGAATACGAGGCAAATATAAGTCCCTATTCTCCTAATATAGAAACACAGGCAGAGTTAGTTACAGTAGCTAATTTAGAAGAATTAAGAGAAGTTGAGGGAAAAGATAAGATCGTATTATTAACTGATGAACTGGTTAAAGAACAGTTAGTACCTAAAAACTTTCCTTTTTATCAGCTTGAAGAACATCAGGAAATAATTAAGCTCTTAGAAAACAAGGGGTTTAAAGCAGTAATTGCTGCAACCGGTAAAGATATGGATACAGCCGGAGGCCTTTATCCTTTTCCTCTAATAGAAGATGGTGACTTTAAATTACCTTCGATATATATAAAAGATGTAGTAGGAGAGGAAATAAAAAATAAGAAAGATAAAGAAGTCTATTTAAAAATTGATACTAAAAAAGAACCTTCCCAGGGTAAAAATATTATTGCAACTTTAGGAGCAAATACGAAAGATAAAGTTGTCTTATTTGCTCACTTAGATAGTAAAGTGGATTCACCAGGAGCTATAGATAATGCAACCGGAGTTACAACTTTAATGCTCTTAGCAGAACTATTAAAAGACAAAAAATTAGATAAAAAGATAGAAATAGCTATTCTTAATGGAGAAGATTACTATTCTAATCCCGGTCAGAGATTATACTTTTTAGATAATCGAGAGAAGTTAAATGATATAGTTCTTGGTATTAATATCGACGGTATGGGCTATATAAAAGGCAAGACAGCTTTTTCAGTCTATACAACTGATGAAAAGATAAATATATTAGCTGATAAAGTTTTTGAAGGTCAATATGATATGGTTAGAGGAGAACCCTGGTATCAGGGAGAACATGCAATTTTAGTCCAGTCCGGTATACCATCTTTAGCCTTTACTTCAGAACTTTTAGAAGAAATTATGAGTAAAGTTCATACCAAAGAGGATAATTTAAAGATAATAGATTACCAAAAGGTTGTAGATACTTCTCAAGCCTTATCAGAGTTAATTATTAATCTATAAATATAGTCCATATTGGCAGGTATTTAAAGAGCCTAGATAAGTATTAAAATATTTTTAAAAAGGAGAATTCCATGAAGGACCTATTATCAATTAAGGACATTTCCAAAAGTGAAATATATGAAATGTTTGCAGATGCAAAGCGGTTAAAGATCAAAAGCCATAATGGTAATAACCTTAGACCCCTATTACATAAGACAATAATAACTACATTTCCACCCACTAGTTTAAGGACCAAGGTCTCATTTGAGAGTGGTATCAATCAATTAGGGGGAGATATTATTAACCTATCCCTTGATTTGGAAGGAAAAGAAAGCATAGAAGATAAAATAAAGTATCTTAATAACTGGGTAGACTACTTAATAATCAGATATCCTGAACAAAAAATTATTGAAAAAGTAGGTCAATTAGCTGAATTTTCAGTGGTAAATGGCATGTCAAAAAAATACCATCCCTGTGAAGTACTGAGTGATCTTTTTACTCTCTATGACCTAAAAGGAAACCTAAGTAATTTAAAGTTTGTATTTGTAGGGGAAGGAGCAAATATTTCTAATTCATGGTTTAATGCAGCTGGTGTATTAGATTTAAATATCACTCAGGTTTGTCCGGAAGGTTTTGAAATTAAAGATGACATCTTTAATTTTGCAAAAGAACATTCTAAAGGAGCGATAAAGAGAACGAATAATTTTGAAGAAGGAATAGAAGGAGCCGATATAATCTTAACCGATGGATGGCCTCCCCATGGTTATAAAACACATAAAAAGTTTTGTGAGTATCAAATAAACATGGATAACATTGGTTTAGCCAGTAATGATTGTATCGTTAACCCCTGCCCACCATTCACTAGAGGTGAAGAGGTTAGTGAAGATATAATTGAATCGGATTACTTTATTGGCTTTAAAGCTAAAGAGAATTTACTGCATATGCAAAAAACCATATTGATGAATTTAAAAAACGATTAATAATCAACCGAAATTTTATTAGGAGGGAAGAGTATGGATAAAGATAAAAAAGATGAGGTTGAATTTTTTAATAAACATGCTGAAGATTGGGATGAACAGATAACCGAACAAAGCATTTCAGTAGCTAAAGAAGTAATTAAAAAGTATAAAATAGGTAAACATAATTCAGTCCTAGAAGTAGGAGCGGGAACAGGCATACTTTATTCTATCCTAAAAAAAGAAAATCTTACTGATTACTTAGGCCTAGATATTTCACCAAAAATGATAGAGGTTTTTAAAGAAAAACATCCTGATGCTGAAATTAAGAGAATAGATTTCGAAACCAATATTGAGTTAGAAAAAAAGTTTGATTTTGTAATTATCTTTGATACTATTCCCCATCTGGATAAAATTGATATGGTATTTAAAAATGCCCATAAGAACTTAAAAGTAGGTGGACAGTTTTTAATAATTCATTCTAAGACTAGAAAAGAGTTGCAAGAACATCATAAAGAAATTGATCATCAGCAGGAAGATCCGATTCCTACTGATGAAGTACTCAAATTAATGAGTTGGACATATAGCTTTGAAGATACCAAGATAAAAGATGATGATTACTTTTTATACAGCGGTAAAAAGAAAAGATAAAGTAGAGGAAAATTATGAAAGTAAATAAAATTGAAGCTAAAAACATCATAGTTAAATCCAATCTACCAGATGCTGATTATGTCATTAACCCATATACAGGCTGCAGCCATAACTGTATATATTGTTATGCCCGTTTCATGAAGAGATTTACCGGTCATCCAGAAAAGTGGGGAAGCTTTGTTGATGTTAAGGTTAATGCAGCTGATCTAATTCCAAAAAGAACAAATAAATATCAAAATAAAAAGATATTATTATCTTCAGTTACTGACCCTTATCTTCATTTAGAAAAGGAATATCAATTAACCAGAAATATATTAAAAAATCTTATTAAATTAAAACCGAAACTTAATATACAAACCAAGTCTGATTTAGTTTTAAGAGATATTGATATTTTAAAAGAGTTCCAAGAACCTGAAATTGGTTTTACAATTATTACTTTAAAAGAAAAATTTAAAAAAGAATTAGAACAAAATACTGTTTCCATCAAAAATAGAATCAAAGCTTTAAAAAGATTAAAAGAACTTGGTTTTAAGACTTATCTATTTATCGGACCTATCTTTCCTAAAATAACCAACTGGAAAGATATAATAGAACAGACTAAACCCTATACTGACTTTTATATGCTCGAAAATATAAATATTAGGGGTTGTATATATCGCGATATTTATGAATGGTTAGAAAAGTATCAACCTGAACTTATAGATAATTATGATTATATTTTTAAAGATAAAAAGTCTAAATATTGGCAACAGGAAAAGATTAAAATAAAAAGTTATTGCAAAGATAATAATTTGCAGTGTAATATATACTTTGATCATTAATTGTTAAGGAGAGTATTTAGAATGGAAGTAAAAAAAGAAGATCTATTAATTTCTGATGACAAAAGCAAACTCAACAAAGAAAAAATTTATTATATGTTAAATAACTCATACTGGGCTTCTACAAGAACTATAGAGTCCATAAATACTTCTATTGATTGTTCTATCTGTTTTGGATTATATAAGAACAAGGAAATGATTGGATTTGCAAGGGGTTTATCTGATAAAACAGTATCTAGTTGGCTTTATGACTTAATCATTGATAAAAATTATCGTGGGAATGGACTTGGTAAATGGTTTTTTGAAAACATCATCAAACATCCCGATTTAGTTAATACTAAAATATACTTAACTACCAGAGATGCCCATGGATTATACAGTAAATATGGTTTTGAAAGAAAAGAAGCAATGCTTAAAGAGTCTAATTAATTTTTAATATGGAGGAAAATATGTTTAAAAAAATGAGAAGACAAGAAAAACAGTTGGCTAAAGTAAAGGCAGTTGAAATATTAAAAAAGGGAGAATATGGAGTATTAGCTACTGTAGGTAAAGATGATTATCCTTATGCCCTACCCATGAATTATGTATTTGTTAATGGTAAGATTTATCTGCATTGTGCCCTTAAAGGACATAAAATAGATAATATCAACTATAATAACAAAGTGTCTTTTACAGTTGTAGGAGAATATGAATTAAAACCTCAAAAGTTTACCTCAAATTATGAAAGTATAGTAGTTTTTGGTAAGGCTAAATCAGTTAAAGGTGATCTAAAAGAAAAGGCTTTACAGCAGTTTATATTAAAGTATTCACCTGATTATAAAGAAGAAGGTTTTGCTTATATAAAAAAAGCTTTAGATAAAACAAAGATAATAGAAATAGAGATAATTGATATAAAAGGCAAAAAGAATTCCTAATTTAATTAGAAGGGTAGAATGAAAATGAAAGAACAAAAAATAGCATATTGGCTTTTAGAAGGTGATCCAGCTATAAGATATCAAGTACATCGGGATATTTTAGATACTGAGCCCAAGCGATTAGAATTACTAAGAGATGAAATGATAAAAAGAGGTTGGGTAAAAAGATTATTTGATGAACAATCTGATAATGGCATCTGGGGTGGAGGACTCTATTCTCCAAAATGGATTTCATCTACTTATACTCTTTTGCTTTTGAAAAGATTGAGTATTCCCAGTGATAATGAACAGGCTAGAAGAGGAGCTTATATTTTATTAGATAAAGGTCTGTATAAAGATGGTGGTATTAATTTTTCCAAGACAATTAAAAGTAGTGAAACTTGTATTACTGGAATGGTTTTATCATTATTATCATATTTTAATATAAAAGATAAAAGGGTAAATAATTTAATTGATTATCTAATAGATGAACAAATGGTAGATGGAGGTTGGAACTGCCAAAGGGATAAGGGTGCAGTTCATAGCTCAATGCACACTACTATCAATGTATTAGAAGGGTTTTTAGATTTTAAAAATGTTTCCAATTATAGAAATAAAGAAATCATCGAGATGGAAAAAGAAGCCCATCAATTCTTATTACAGCATAAATTATTTAAATCTGATAAAACAGGTGAAGTAATTGATAGACAATTTACTTATCTTTCTTTCCCACCCCGCTGGCACTATGATATATTAAGAGTTTTAGAATATTTTTATTTTTATGGCAAAAAATATGATGATCGTATGGAGGATGCCCTGCAATTACTCTTAAAAAAGAAAAATAAAAACTGTAAATGGCCTCTGCAGGCTAAATACCAGGGAAAAGAATTCTTTGAATTAGAAGGTAATACTAAAGAAAGTAAAATTAATACCCTAAGAGCGATAAGGGTCTTAAAATATTACAACAAAAAATTAGAAAAAGGAGTATAATTCAATTGAGAGATAAAAAAGAAGTACTAAATGAAGTTATTGAATTTGCAAAAGAAGAGGAAGATATTAAAGCTCTTTTAATTACTAGTTCAATGGCTAATCCAAAAGCTAAAACAGATGTTTTTTCTGATTTAGATGTGGTTTTAGTTACAGCTAACCCCAACAAATTTTTAGATGATAGAAGTTGGTGTAAACAATTTGGGGAAGTAATGGTTTCCTTTAATGATAATTTTAAATTAGAAGATATTACTACCTATACTTCTTTAAATCTATATCAAGATTATATAAGAATAGATTTTAGTATTTGGCCGACCAAACTAATTGAAAAAATAGGAAAATATGATAGGTTACCAGCATTTTTAGATATTGGCTATGAAGTATTATATGATAAAAATAATTTAACAGTTAATTTAGAAAAACCAACATATCAGGCATATCAGACCCAAAAGCCCAGTCAAGAAGAATATGATCGAGTTGTAAATAACTTTTGGTGGAATATAACCTATATAGCAAAATATTTATGGCGTGATCAATTTTACTTTGCTAAATACATGGATTACTTTATCAAATTTAATTTACTCAAAACAATGGTGGAATGGCTAATTGGCGTTGATTATGATTGGCAGGTAAACCCCGGTAAACAGGGTAGTAATTTTAAAAAGTACCTTGATAAAAAACTTTGGCAGGAGTTAAAATCCACCTTTTCGGGTGGAGATCTTAATCAAAACTGGCAGAGTACTTTTAAAATGATGGATTTATTTAGCAAAATAGCCAAAAAGATAGCCTATAGACTTCGCTTTGATTATCCCCAAACTCTTGAAGATGATGTTAAAAATTATGTAAACAAAATATATAAGGAAGAAGTTCCTTTTGAAAAGTAATTGTTTATCAAACTGTAATTTAGGCTTTTTAAAAATGTAAGCCGTATAAAAGAATCATTTTAATCATATTAGTCATCACAATTTTGATTATTCGAGATGATTTATAGTTGCTCAGGGTAAAAGGGGCTTCTTTTTTAAATGAGATAGCCTTAAAATATAGTCTTGAAGATCTTTATAAAATTTTACAGACTTTATAAAGTATCTATAAATTTAAAATTATATGAAGATGTTTTAAGTATAAAATATTAAAAAGACT
>CAYSHP010000092.1:0-8058 GCA_964430875.1 uncultured Halanaerobiales bacterium | reverse complement strand
ACCTCCGACAACCTGATTAAAAGTCAGGTGCTCTACCGACTGAGCTAATGGCCCTTAATCGACGTTTAATATACTAACATCTTTTCCCTATAAAGTCAAGGGGTTAGAACTTATTTTCGATTTATTTAATAATATTTTTTATTATATAATTTAATTATTTTTTTTATAATATTATGATAAAAATTTCAAATAACAGGAATCTTAACAAAATTATTGAATTGGTTTTGTATAACACTAATATACATTATTTTGTCAGGGGCTGAAAAATATGAATTTTAAATTTATAAAAGAAAAATATCTAAGCTTTGACAATTATATAGATTTTAAATATTTTTTGATGCAATCCATTTTATATGCTGTTTTCGCAGTTATGATTACAGAAATAATAATGTCATTTATAGTATATCAAAAAACTATTACTAATCTGATTTTTTTACGTATTATATCTATTATTTTTTATTCATTTTTAATATTTTTTATGAAAAAAGATTTAAAAAGAATGTCTCTAATTACTAAAATACTGCTTGCTTTTTTATTAATAGAGAGCTTCTTTTTTGCATATTTTGCTTATGGAGATTATCTAATTGTTTGGCTAATAGCTTCTCAATTAGTATTTGGGGCTTTTTCTACAAATAAACAACTTATAAAGTTTTTAACTTTATATTATTTTGCCCTCTATATGGGTATCTCTATCTATTTAGGTCAGTTGAATATCCACCTTCATAAATTTATATATTTAACTTTTATTTTAACCGTAAATTATTATTTTTATCTAGGTATAGAAAAATATTTTTCCCAGCATGAAGTAATAAATGACATGGAAGAAGCTATTGAAAACTTACGAAAAAACTCGTCTTTTTCTTTAAAAGATACTTTAACTAATACTTATAATCGAAAATCACTATATTCTATTCTTAAAAAAGAAATTGCTTTAGTTAAACAAAAAAATATAATCTCTTCTTTAGTTTTTATTGATTTAGATAATTTTAAAGAAGTTAATGATAAGTTTGGTCATCAAAAAGGCGATAATATTCTTAAAAATATAAGTAATATTTTCTTAAATGTTATTAGGGAAGAAGATTATATATGTCGCTTTGGTGGTGACGAATTTATATTTATCCTTTCTGAATGCAGAGAGGATACAACAATAGATATTATTTCAAGAATAAAAAAGAAAATTAGTGAAAATTTAAATAAAGAAGAATTACAATTGGATTTCAGCTATGGAATAAAAGAAATAAGGCCTGATATTGAGTTGAACTCTCAAGAAATTATTGAGAAGGCTGATAATTTAATGTATGAAGATAAAAATAATAAAAAAAGAGATATTTCTTAAAAATTTTCTAAAAAATTAAAAGCCCTCAAATGAGGACTTCTAAATATAAATTTTAATTTTATTATTATCCATCTTTTATTTTTTCCATAAAACTTGCTAGGTAAGGTTTCATAAAAAAGTTTAAATCAAAGGCAAGATAATCTTTTGGGTCTTCTCCTTCGGGAATTTCTGAATACTTATCAAATAATTCCTGTATATGGTCTTCCATATGAACTATATCCTCTTCTTTAATATAAATTCTTCCCATTATTAGATCTAAACTTTTCTTTGGTTCTGGATAACCAGCTTTTTTAAGCGCTTGATCTAAATTATCATGTTCCTTGGCCAATTTTAATAAATCATAATAATCTCCTTGAATAGCATGTAAAAGGCCAAAAATTATATGATCTTGAATCTGATCGGGAATCATCGATAATAATTCTGGAGAAAAACTATAATATTCGGCTTTTTTTGAAAATTTCACAATATCATTTTCTTTTTTAGATTGAATCATATCTTCTTTTAAAAAAAATTTTAGATACTCCTCAATTAACTCTAATTCTTCACCTGATTGTTCTGCAATTTCTTTTGCTGTTATGTATTTATCTGCTTCTAAAGTAGATAAAACAGTCAAACCAAAGGGATCTGTTAATAAATTGGTTTGTTCAATAGTATTAGCTTTAAATATTTTTCCTTTATTACTACTCGGCATATCTAATTACCTCCAATAATCTTTGTTATAATAATAATTCTTTTTAATTTATTAATTTCCTGCTAAAACCATCAAATTAATATTTTATGCTTTAAGTTAATTCTATAAATAAATAATTTATAAAAATGTTCAGTATTTAAAAAAAGGACCCTTTGCAGGGCCCTTCTAGATATCATTAAATTATTTATTCTTTAAAGGCATTATTTGGCTGCCATTCCTTCCACACTTTTCCAACTAATTCTTTACCGGGTTTTAAGGTTGGCTTACCAGGTCTCCAGCCTGAAGGTGTTGCCTCTCCAGTTTCTCTTACATGTTTAAATGCCTGTAACTGTCTAATTAATTCTTCAACATTTCTTCCTACAGGAGGAGTAAGTACTTCCATTGCCTGTAATACTCCATCAGGGTCAATTAAAAATCTACCCCTTACATCTACTCCTGCATCTTCATCATAAACTCCATATTTTCTACCTATTTTACCAGCAGAATCTGAAACCATTGGATAAGGAATTCCCCCATCCACCATTTTGGAAAGTTCAACCTCATTCCAAATTTTATGTGATTGAATACTATTTGTGCTTACTGCAATAACCTCAGCACCTAAATCTTTAATCTCATCATACTTGACGGCAACTGCCGACAATTCAGTTGGTCAGACATAAGTAAAATCGCCTGGATAGAAACATACTATTCTCCATTCTCCTTCATAATCAGATAACTTTACTTTCTTAAAATCTCCATTGTGAAAGGCATTCCCTTCAAAATCTGGGGCCTTTGTGCCAACTTTTAACATATTATTTTCCCTCCTTAGATTTAGTTTCAAAATGTGTTATTATTAATATAGCATAAATGATAATAATTATCAATAGGTAATACAAATTAATAAATTATACTCTATTTCCATATTTTTATATATAATATCTTTTTTCTTTTTCTAATTGACACATTTTTTCATACTTTTCTCATATTTCTCTTACATTTCACCTATATATTAATAATAGAAAACAAAATTGAAATAGATTAATAAAAAAAATATCATATTAAAAATATAAGGAGGGAATTTATAATGTTTAAGATTAGGTCTTTTCCTAAGTCACTATTAGTATTAATAATGACTGCTCTAATTATAGGAACACTAACCACTGGTATTATGGCTCAATCCAATGAGAATCCAGATCCCAGTCAGCTTAGTAACCAATTTAGTAAAATAGCGGAAAAGGTTGACCCTGGAGTTGTTAAAGTAACTTCTAAAATAAAAGTTTCAAATGGACAAATGCCTTATTATTACAATGAAGACTTTTATGAATACTTTTTTGGTGAACAACTACCTGAAGAACAGCCAAAATACCAAGAAGGCTATGGAAGTGGTTTCATAGCATCTAAAGATGGATATATTGTAACTAATGAACATGTAGTTCATAATGCAGTAGAAATAAAAGTTGCGATCAATGGATTTGATGAACCAGTTCCAGCTGAACTGGTTTGGGCAGAATACGACTTAGATTTAGCAATTTTAAAAGTAGATGTTAATAAGGAACTTAATCCTATTCCATTAGGAGATAATACTAATTTAAAACCCGGAGATTGGGTAATAGCAATAGGTAACCCCTTCGGTCTTAGTCATACCGTTACAACTGGTGTTGTAAGTGCCTTAGGACGACCTATTCAAATACCTTCTAGAAACGGACCAGCTAGAACCTATAAAAATCTAATTCAAACTGATGCTGCTATTAATCCTGGTAATAGTGGTGGTCCATTACTCAACCTTGATGGTGAAGTAATAGGTATCAATACAGCAGTAAGTCAAAGAGGTCAAGGTATTGGATTTGCTATTCCTGTTAATGAAGTCAAAGGTTATATAAATGATCTAAAAACAAAAGGTGAAATCAAAAGACCATGGTTAGGTATAGTATATGGACCAGTAACAGATAAAGTACAGAGTTACTTTGAATTAGAAAACAAAAATGGTGTAATGGTTCATAGAGTTATGGAAGATAGTCCAGCAGCAAAAGCCGGCTTACAACAATATGATATTATTAAAGAAATTGATAAACAGCCAATCAAAAAATTAGAAGATGTTTCAGAAATTATTAATAAAACCGAAATTGGAGATACAATTATGATTAAAGTAATTCGGGAAGGTACTTCTAAAATTCTCTTTTCTGAAATCGAAAAGAAACCAGCTGATATTTCTAGTAAGTTCTAATTATTATACTCTCATATCAATTTTTAGCAACTAAAACAAAATGGGTTCTGAAATCAAAAGATTTCGGAACCCATTCTTTCATATATATAACAAAACTCATAAAAAATTTAAACCACAAAATAAAGGAGTGTCAACAATAATGACTTCTAAAAAAATTATTACACTATCATTAGCATTCATACTTCTCTTCTCTATTCCAATGGGGGTATTAGCTCAAGACAACAGTACAAACAATACCAATAATGCCACCCAAGAAAGTCAACAAAAGAAAGTTGCAGCAGTTATAAACGGTAATGAAGTAACCATGACACAATTAAATCAATTTGCGGGTACTAATCAATTAGTTATGAGTATTTATCGTCAAAATAAAGCATTTGCACAAGTTATTTTACAATCAGAACCCGGTCAAAAATTATTAGAAAAGTATAGAGAAAAAAAATTACAAGATCTAATCAGACAACGTTTAATAATTCAAGAAGCTAAAGATAGAGATCTAACCTTAAGTCAAAGTAAAAAAGATCAACTATTTCAACAACATATCCAAAGTGTCAAACAACAAAATCAACTAAATGATGATCAATTAGAACAGGCTTTACAAAAACAAGGAATTGAATCATTAGATCAATATAAAGAAGTTTTCTTACAAAGAAATCAAGACCAACTTTTAATAAATGAACTACGTAAACAGGTAACAAAAGATGTTTCGGTCAGTGAAGATAAAATTGAAGAATATTATAATAATAACAAAAAACAATTTCAAGTAGACCAACAAGTTAAAGCAAGTCAAATCTTAATTAAAACAAATAACAAAGAAGAAAGTAAAGCTAAAGAAGAAATTCAATCTATTAAGGAACAAATAAATAGTGGTAAAAGCTTTACTGAAATGGCAAAACAACATTCTGAAGGACCATATGCAGATAAAGGCGGCCAATTAGGCTTTATTACTAAAGGGCAAATTTCAGAAGAATTTGATAAGGTTGCATTTAATCTAAATAAAGGAGAAATCAGTGATCCAGTAAAAACTAAATATGGATATCATTTAATCAAAGTAAGTGATAAAAAAGAGGCCGGCGTAAAATCTCTTGAAGAAGTTAAAGATAGTATAAGACAACAACTAGCTAATGAAAAAAAGAACAAACAATGGGATGAATTTGTTAGTAAATTGCGTAAAAATGCTGATATAACAGTTAAACTTTAAAACTTATAATATATTATAAAAATGGTGGTTAACCTATTAAGATTTTATAGGTTAACCACCTTTTATTTTAAGTCTGATAAAGAATACTATTAATAGCGTACATATTTTCATAAGGAGTATCTTTTGGTACTTCACAACCGGCAGAAATAAAAGTAGTTTCATCCCCTTTATTAACACAATCTAAAACTGCTTGTTGAACCTTTTTAAAGTCCCCTTGTAATAGAATACTAACTGGATCAAAATTTCCATTTACTGATGCTTTCCCTTCAAATAATTTAACCGCTTTTTTAAAGTTGACCATCCAATCTAAATCAATAATATCTGCTTTAGTTTCCACTATAAGCTCTAATAAAGGATTAATATCTCCACAAATATGAAGTTTTACTTTTGCATCTAAATCATGAACTGCTTTTATAATACGCTTTTCATATGGTAATACAAACTTATTATAATTATCTGGTCCAATTAAAGAAGCTGCTGCATCACCTATTCCAATAAAATCAGCCCCTGCTTTTATTTGCTCTTCAGCAAAAAGAATAGCTTGTTTAGTACAGATTTCTAAAAGCTGATGTATATCCTCAGTATGTTCATATAAATCTAACATGGCTTGGTTCATCCCTCTTAAATCACAGGCTTCTGCAAAAGCACCTTCTACCCAACCTAATATTGGATATGAATTCCCCACTTCTTGTTTGTATAGTTCGATTGCCCAAATTCTATCTAACATTCTATGTCCTTTAAGAGGGTCTACAACATTTAAATCTTTGGTTTTGCAATAATTATCTATTAATGGTTTTTTAAAATTAGGAACATCATCAAAAGGAATTTTAATTTCTGCTCCCATATCACTTCCTTCACGACATGGATCAGAAATTGCACTTACCATATCAATACCAAATTCTTCACAACACTTTATATTACCTTCCACTAGATAACGATAGTCCGTAACATATTTACTATAAGGTACATCAATATATTTAGCAGCAAATGTCATTATTATATTTAGATTTGGAATTTTATCTACCTGTTTTCCTTGTAAACGATTATTTACTCTTTCAACTGGATTCATATTTACCAGTCCTTTAATTTAATTTAAACAATATTATTTTTGATTATTTATCATTTTAAATCCACTCTTTGCGCAAAATATCTTAATGCCTGATAAACTGCCATTTTTGAAGGCAATTTATTTTCAGAATTATCCATTTTATATAATTTTAAAGCTGAATACAGACTTGTAAAGTAATGAGGATCCCAATTGGGATTATAGTAATTTGGATATAGTCTAAACATCCAATCTACCGCCTTTGTATAATTTTTTTCTAATATATTAAAATAAATTGGCAGAGTATCATCTAAATATTTAAGAGAAAAAGAATTCTCAAAATTTTGATAAGATTTGATATCACTATGGTTTCTAGGCATCTTTTCTATCTTTTCTAACTGTTCTTCATCTACTTTTTTCTCCCCTATCCATTCTAAAAAATTATGGTATGGAATATAATTATCATTGATATTATCATTTTCCCATAATAAATAAACAGCAAGAGTTATCATATGGTGTAAATTGACTATACCTTCCCCAGAAGCACATACTTTAGTCAACTTTGGGATATCTTCAAATTTATTTGTATCAAATTGTACATGTACATCACTTCTATAATCATATCTAGACAGGTACATTAGATAACTAAAAATTGCAGTCCCATTATACCGAGAATCCTCTACTACAAGATCCCTCATAGCAGGATAAAAACAAGTAAAACTGTGTCCTAAAGTTTTCGACAAAGATTCAGTACCCAAAACAAGCAAATAATTTTTTAACATTTCTGGTTTGTATTTTAATAGTCCTAAACTGTAATAATATGCATTGTGAATATTTCCTTTGTCTATTTCATCAATCATCTTCTTTAATGTTGATTGATCTGCATAATCTTCCTTATATCCTGTTCTATCAGTTTCTACTTTTAAAAACCGTCTTTCTGTCATATTTATTGCAAGGAGATTAATCAATTCTTTTTCGGTAATGTTAGTAATATAATTTTTAAGTGAAAGTTCTCTTAAAAAAAGTGACATTTTGATAAAATGAAAATTACCATAAGTTAAATTAGCTTCCATTAACATCATTGGCGCCATTTCCATAACAAAATCACTTAAATTAATGTCATCAGAATCAATATTTGAAATTATATCTTTAATTCTCTTTTGGCTTTTATTAACAATGGCCTCTCCTAGTTTAGAGTACACTTTACTATCCCCTCCTTAATTTTTCCTTTGTTTATAAATTAATTATACCAGAATAGCCTTTAAAATTAAAAAAGATTACCGGATATTAACCGATAATCCCTTTTGAATATATATTAAATTTAATCATAAATTTTACTTGTATATATTAGCTAGATTTAGATGTTCTGTTTCTATATCAGCAAGTGCCCTAAATACCTGACGCACTCTACTTTCAGGAGCTCTTCTTGCAACTTCTAAGTAAAAATTAATAGCTCTTTTTTCATGTTCATTTGATTTTGCAAAACGATCATAATCGTTGTCTGGTATAGTTGGATTAGGATTAAAATCTATTTCTTCTCCTAACATATCCTCTAATACCTCAGCATGTTCTCCTTCTTGTTTAC
>CAYSHP010000091.1:0-8093 GCA_964430875.1 uncultured Halanaerobiales bacterium | reverse complement strand
TTGGTGATAATACTGATGGAAAGGGTTTTTTAAGAGCTCTTAAAAATGAAAAAAACATCAAATTAAGAGGTAAAAAAGTATTTTTGCTTGGAGCTGGAGGGGCAGCAAAAGCTATATCCATTACTTTAGCCAATGAAAACATAAGTGAATTATATATTGCAGATCTTGATAGTAAAAAAGCAAATTATTTAGTAGAAAAAGTAAATAAATATAATAAAAATATTAAATCAGAAGCTTTAGATGGTGATAAACACTCAGATATAAAAAAGATTGTTAAAAATATGGATATTTTTGTTAATGCTACTCCAGTAGGAATGTATAACAACCCTAATAATATTCCAATACCAATAGATGTATTAAATCCTAATTTGCTTGTCTATGATATTATTAATAATCCTTATAAAACAAAGTTTATTCAATTAGCAGAACAATTAGGAGCAGACACATTGAATGGTTTACCTATGCTTTCATATCAAGGTCTTGAAGGATTTAGAAGATGGACAGGTAAAAAAATTTCAGTTGAAGTTTTTAAAGAAGCAGCATTAAAAGAGGTAGAAAACTATTCTTTTGTTGATAATAATCATTAGCAGAGAAAGGATTGAGATTTGTGAAAGCAAGAGCTATGATTTTAAAAGAGTTTAATCAAGAAATGGAATTAAAAGAAATAAATATTCCTGATTTAAAAGATGGGGAAATCTTAGTTAAGATAACAGCTTCAGGTGTTTGTGGTTCAGATCTCCATATGTATGAAGGTAATGATCCAAGAATTCCTCTCCCTATGATACTTGGTCATGAAGGTGTGGGAAAAGTAGTTAAACTTCATGAAAAGAAGAAAACTGTTGAAGGAGATTTATTAAAACCTGGAGATCCAATATTTTGGAATAGAGGAGTAACTTGTGGACAATGCTATGAATGTACTGTCAATAAGACTCCTTTTCTTTGTTCTAATAGATGGGTTTATGGAATCAGTAAATCAAGTGAAGAAAAGTCTTATCTAAATGGATGCTATGCAGACCATATTATTTTAGCAAAAAACACGGATATTTTTAAAATACCAGAAGATATTGATCCAGCTATATTGGTACCTGCCTCTTGTTCTGGTGCTACGGCAGCACATTGTTTTGATTATGTTGATACTAAGGTTGGTGATACAGTTTTAATACAGGGTCCAGGACCATTAGGTATATTTGCTGCATATTTTGCAGCACATCTTGGTGCTACTGAGATTATAATGATTGGTGGTACTAAAAAAAGATTAAAAGAAGCGATGAATTTTGGAGTTACTCATACCTTAAATAGAAAAGAACTGTCAATTAGTGAACGAAAAGAAAAAATAATGGAAATAACAAAGGGAAAAGGAGTAGATTATGCCATCGAAGCTGTGGGTCTACCTTCGGTTGTAAAAGAAGGATTACAACTTATAAAAAAGGGTGGGACATATCTATCAGTTGGTTTTGGAGAACCGAATGGAACTGTAGAAATAGATTGCTTTAGAGATATTGTAAATAAAAATATTTCATATCAAGGAATATGGGTAAGTGATACCAGTCATACCTTTAGTGCGATGAGAGCTGTTTTAAATGATAAGGAACTTTTTTCTAGTTTAATCTCACATAGATTTAAACTTAAAGAAGCAAATAAGGCACTTGAAGTTGTTAAAAATAGAGAAGCTATAAAAGCAGTATTAGTCCCATAATTATTCGTTAGGAGGAATAATATATGTTAGTAAAAAATCATTTGGATGAATTGTTAAAGATAGTAAATGAATCTAAGCAAGCAGATATAAGGTTTAAAGATTGGAATCGAATCATAAAATGGGAAGTAGAGGGTGAAAATTATTTTTGGGCCACTAATAAAGATGGTATAGCTAATAGTAATTATGGAAAAGCTGATATTGTTCTTAAATGCAATGCTAATACAGTAAAAAGATTAGCAAATAAAGATTTACCCTTTTTTATAGCTATCTGGGCAACAGGGGATGTAAAATTTGAGGGGTCTTTCAGTGATGCTTTTCGTATGGGATATATTTTCCTTAATGATAATAGGAAGAAAAAAGTTGTCTTTTTAAGTCATTGTTTCCTTAATACTAATACTCGTTTTCCAGGAGGTTGCGCTTATGAAGGTGCAACAACTCCTTTAATTAAACTATTATTAGAAAGTGGAGTAGGTATAATTCAAATGCCTTGTCCTGAATACCAATGCCTAGGATTAGAAAAGTATAAATACGGAGAACTTGTGCATGATGAATTACGAAGCTGTTTTAGAGAACTTGCTTTAGATGTTGTGGAACAGATAGAAGATTATTTAAAATTTGGTTTTGAAATAAAAGGAATTATAGGTATGAATCCTAGTCCTTCTTGTGGTGTAGAAATTACAAAAGGCAAGGGAACAATGTTGGGTACTGATAGGGATACTTCTGAAAAACAGGATTCAGGTTTATTTATTGAGGAATTAACAAAACTTCTAGCCGAAAGAAATATTGAAAAAGTAAAAGTATTTGGTGTAAGAAGAATATTACCTGGAGAAGATGGTATTGAAAAACGTTTGAATTTAATTAATGAAAAGCTAAGGTAATTATTTAAGATTATATATTAAATAAATACAGTTAATTTAGTAATATATCAATAAGTAAAAATAGTGTCTATAATTATTTTATTATTTATTATACCAGGATATAATGATATTATTATCTAAGGAGGAATCATAGTGCTAAAGAATGAAATTGAAATTAGTGATTTCAAAGTTGATATATATTCAGTAAATACTGTTGTGGTTGGTAGTGGAGCTGCTGGTTTAAATGCAGCAAATAGGCTCTACTCTATGGGGCAAAAAGATATAGTTATAGTAACTGAAGGTATCAACTTTGGCACTTCTAGAAATACAGGATCTGATAAACAGACGTACTATAAGTTAACTGCAGCTGGCAAAAAAGATGATTCAGTTTATGATATGGCTAAAACTTATTATAATGGTGGAGCAATGGATGGAGATCTAGCTTTAGTAGAAGCAGCACTTTCTAGTAGATGTTTTTATCATTTAGTAGAGTTAGGTGTTCCTTTTCCTCATAATAGATTTGGAGAATATGTTGGATATAAAACTGACCATGATAGTGCTATGCGAGCAACTTCTGCTGGCCCATACACTTCTCGATATATGACAGAAAAATTAGAAAATCAAGTGAGAACAAAAAATATAAAAATATTTGATGGATATCAAGTGATAGGTGTTTTAACAGACTCCAAAGAAGAAAAAACATTAGGTATTTTAACCCTGAGTCTCGATCATCTTTCAAAAGGAGCTGTTAAATATATAGCTTTCAATAGTACAAATGTTATTTTTGCAACAGGTGGCCCAGCAGGTATTTATAGGGATTCTGTTTATCCCGAAAGCCAAACAGGTGCTCTTGGTGTAGCCTTTGAGGCAGGTGTTATGGGAAAAAACTTAACAGAAAGTCAGTTCGGAATTTCTTCTAAAGATTTTAGATGGAATCTCTCTGGTACCTATCAGCAAGTATTACCAAGATATATATCAACTAATCAAGATTGTGAGGATGCTAAAGAGTTTTTGATACCTTACTTTAAATCCCCCGGCAAAATGCTAGATGCTATTTTTCTTAAAGGCTATCAATGGCCTTTTACACCTGAAAAATCAAACAACTATGGTTCTTCTTTAATTGATATTTTAGTTTATCATGAGGTTGTAGATAAAAATCGCCGTGTTTGGCTTGATTTTTCTACTAATAGTTTTGCAGCTATTAAAGATGACAAACTGAATTTTGAATTATTAGGAGATGAAGGATATAATTATTTAAACAAATCAGAGGCTTTGTTTGGTACTCCTGTCGAAAGACTAAAACATATGAATTATCCAGCTTATGAGTTATATAAAGAACATGGAATAGATTTAGAAAATGATTTATTAGAAATAGCTGTGTGTGCTCAGCATAATAATGGTGGGCTGGAGGGAAATCTATGGTGGGAAAGTAATATAGATAACTTTTTCCCTGTTGGAGAAGCAAATGGTAGTCATGGGGTTTATCGTCCTGGAGGTAGTGCTCTTAATGCGGGTCAAGTCGGAAGCACTAGAGCAGCTCTCTATATAACAAAACATTATCAACAAGATCCAATAAATATTGATTGTTTTCTTGAAAATTGTAAATACCAAATAGAAGACAAGTTAGAATTAGGGGACAAGTTTATTAAAAGCAATGGAAATAATGTAGTTAGTGAAATTACATTGAATTTAAGGAAAAGAATGAGTGAGACTGCTAGTATTATACGCTCGAAAGATAAAATTAAAAAAGCTATAGCAGATAGTAAAAAAGATTTAGATAATTTAACAGTAGATATCAAACTCTTATCTCTTAAAGATTTAGAATTTGCATTTAAAAATTATGATTACTTAATAACACAATATGTATATTTATCTGCAATAAATAATTATATCGAAAGCAAAGGCAAAAGTAGAGGTTCATATATAATTACTGATAGTAAAGGGAATAAACCTATTGCACAGTTACCTCAGCAATACTGTTATCAATTAAGTTATGGAGAAATGTCATCTGAAATTCAGCAGGCGCTTTATAGTTCTAATATGAAAAAAGTATCCTTTATTTGGAGAAAGACGAGACCTTTACCTGAATCAAAAGATTGGTTTGAAAATGTATGGCGTGAATATTTAGAAGGAAATGTTATTGAATAAATTAAAGAAAAAATATTTTTATATATGTAAATACATAATATTAGTTTATTAAAAGGAGGATTGTTTTGTGAAAGAAAAACCAAAACATTTAGTAAAATCTGTAAATAAAGCCTTGAATATTTTAGAAGTAGTTTCAAATAGTAAAGAGCCCCTAGGAGTAACTGAATTAAGTAAAAAAATGGACCTCAATAAAAGTACTGTATATAGGTTGCTTAATACATTGCAGTACCGGGGATATATAACTCAAGTAAATAAAAATGATAAGTATACAACTGGTTTGAAGCTGTTTGAACTTGGTAGCCTAGTAATTAATGATCTAGATTTACGTAAGACTTCTGTTTCTTACTTAGAAGAGTTGATGGAATTAACAGGAGAAACAGTTCACTTAGGAATTCTGGATGATGGTGAAGTAATATACATAGAAAAAGTTGAAAGTTCAGAAACAATCCGTATGCATTCCAAAATTGGAAAAAGGGTTTATGCTCATAATACAAGTCTAGGTAAAATTTTATTAGCCTTTTCTGATAAAGAAGTTGTTGAAAATATTTTAAATAAAATTGGTTTGCCTAAAACTACTGAAAACACAATAGTTAAACAAGATAAATTTAAAGAACATTTACGGCAAGTGAAAAAACAAGGTTATGCAATTGATAATGAAGAGAGTGAAAAAGGTATTATTTGTATTGCAGGCCCTATATTTGATCATAAAGGCGAAATAAATGCTGCGTTTAGTATTTCAGTGCCGAATATTAGATTAAATAATGATATAACTAAAAAGTATGGAGACTTAATTTTGGAATACTCTAGAAAAATTTCAGAAGCTTTAGGATATCAAGCTGGTTAATAACTATGCGACAGTGAGATATTTATAAAAATATGGGGGAGAATAATAGATTTCTATAATGGGAAGCATAACAGATTTTTTCTAGTCGTATACTTGTTATTATTAGAAGAACCACTTGCAGTTGGATTGATTGTAGGCTCATCCTTATTTTATTAACAAATGAATTTAATATAATTAATAATTCAGATGGAATTCTTCCGACTTTATATAAGATATAAGTGATTTGATGCTGTATAGTCAACTCATACCCTTTATAAGACTTATATTTAAAAGCAGCCTTGCTGCTTAATAGTCATTGTATTAACCACTTTTTTCAAGTATAATCTCTCGATTTCAACATTTTTTCTTACTATTAGGGTATATTAGATTGATTGCTTTTGTAGCTTTTTTCGAATCAGCATATACCAATGCAAATTCCCTATTTCCACTTATCGAGTCAATTCAAAAATCTACCTGTGTTAACCATCGATCTCTATCTTTTGGTTTAAAAACATATAAATCAAGAACTTGTCCTATATCTAATATTTTAGTGTAGCAGAATTTAAAATATTTTAAGTTATATTTTTAGTCGAGGAATTTGCGAAGCAAATAATCACTATTATGAAAGAAATCATGAAGGGTGTTAAATTTTCTTTACCCCAAAATCAGAGTAAATGAGGATGATATGTAGGTTAAAATAGTAAAATCAAAAATATTGACCCCAAAAATAAAATTTAGTAAAAAAATGGTGAAACTCCTTGGTATTATGGATATAATGTTAATTGAAGAAAAAACAAAATAAACAAAAACCAAGGAGGTCTCACCTATGGCTAATATACCACAAATGAGTCTTTTTGACTACCGTGAAATTGAAATGGATAGTGTCAAGTTACTTTTGGATTTTAAAAAGACTCCCTTAATGATTAAATCAAAAAGCATAAGCTTTTACTGCTCAATAAGTTCCATCTATTAATCCTCTCTTAAGTGCTGGCATTACTTCCTTAGGTTCGGCATATAAGCTCCTACCTGTTTTTCTTTTTATCATCTTCTGGGTTTGAAGCTCTATTACTTTCTCTTTTTTATTTCTTTTGAGCAACTCACAAATATTTGCTGCAGTGCCACCATTAAATTTAAAAGCTCTCAACCTAGACATCTGTTCCGCACCAGGTATACTCCAGCCCAATGGGCCTGCTCGACATCCTGTGAGCCAGTATATGGCTTACATGACCCTCTGCACTACAACCCATAGTATAAGGATCTTCTCGATATCTAATAATATCACCCCAATTAGATAGAATATAATGGCGAGCATCTTTTACTGCTTTCAATTTGGTTTCCTTTTCTTTATCTTCAATTATTGCTGCAAATACTTCTTTAACTTGTTCTAAATTACATTCATTTAGGGCTTCCCAAAGCTTAAACCTTATCTTAGGCTTATGACCGGTAGCTTTAATTACACATTTGTTTAGATGATATCTATCTAGTATATATTTAACCTTTGGTAGCCAGTGCAGTCCTGTCTTAATCCATTCTACTTCATATGCATCTAAATAAATCGTTTCTATTTCATCTAACTCATAATTATCGTATATATAATCAAGTACCTCAAGCCATAAATCTTCAACACTGTTTTTATACAAACCACTAAAATATTTCGGGTTCTTTAATTTATTTCTTGTCTTATTAACTTTCTCTATCCTTCATGATCATATACCAGTCTGGTTATCGCTTTCTTTTTTCCGTGCTGTAAAGCTATATGATCTTCATCAGCTTCTACATATAATCGCTTAACTTTTTTCTTCAACTTCTTCGTCCAACTCGTTGTTATCAATCTCTCCTACCTGCCTTATCTTGTTTTTAGCTGTTTGTCTACTTGATTTCACTCCTGTAACAGCCAATTCAACACTTTTCTGGTAGGAAAAATCTGAAGTTAAAGCTACTATCTTTGCTATCAGTCCTTCATCTAATCTTTGGTATCTTTCAATACCAACAATATCATCTACTAAATATGTAAATCCTTTATCTCCTTTTAATTTATAATATACTCTAAAGTATTGGACTTCTCCAAATATTGTTACTAAAGTCTTTTTCATCTCTTTTTCCTGAACTACCCATTTCTTTTTGCGTTCAGCTGATTCTTTGATCATCTTATCTAAATCTTCAAGAACTGATTTTAATATTTTGCATCCTAATTCATCTAAATTTTCTTTCACCAAATTAATTATGTTAGTAATATCACCTTTACTATTTAAAAAAATGTTCTCTATTTCTTTTCCTAGTTCAGACGTGATTTTTTCATGAAAATGTTGTATAATATTATTCATAAGAAGACTCCCCTTTCAATTTTGTTTTTGTCACTAAAAACATTTTATCAGAAAGGGAGTCTTCTTTCTATTTTTTTATTCTTAATCTCCAAAAGTTATTTTACACTAAGTTGATGGCTTTGATCAAATTGTTGATTCTGATAAAGGTACAGCTATATTTACAACGGTTAGTCCTTATAAAAGATATACCCCTATCTGTTATAAATGTGGCAGCAAAGCTAGTGGTATTCATGATTATAGTCAAA
>CAYSHP010000090.1:0-8618 GCA_964430875.1 uncultured Halanaerobiales bacterium | reverse complement strand
TTAAGAGAGCAGGCAAAATCTATTATTTTGATCCTGATAATATAGAAGTAGAAAATGGAGATAAAGTGATAGTTGAAACCTCCCGAGGTATAGAGATGGGAGAAGTTGTCTTAGAAAAAAAGAGAGTTGAAGAAAAAGAATTAGTAGCACCTTTAAAAAAGGTAATAAGGAAAGCAACTTTAAAAGATATAGATAAAGATGAGGAAAATCAGCGTTTAGAAGATGAAGCCTATGATATTGCTTTAGATAAGATTAAAGAACACGGGCTTCCTATGAAATTAATCGATGTTGAGTATACATTTGACCATAATAAAGTAATATTTTACTTTACTGCAGATGGAAGAGTGGATTTTAGAGAGTTAGTTAAAGATTTAGCCCGTATCTTTAAAACCAGAATTGAACTTAGACAAATTGGTGTAAGAGATGAAGCCAAGATGATAGGTGGATTAGGACCTTGTGGCCGAAGAACTTGTTGTGATACCTGGCTGAGGGATTTTGATCCAATTTCTATTCAATTAGCCAAAGATCAAGAATTAGCTTTAAACCCTGCTAAAATATCTGGTTTATGCGGAAGATTAATGTGTTGTCTAAAATATGAAAGTGAATATTATGAACAAATCACTGAAGAAATGCCAGAAGTTGGGGAAAAATTAACACTTACTAATGGCAGCAAGGCAGAAGTCGTAGATAGAAATCTAGTTAAACAAATAGTTAAATTGAAAAATAAAGATGGCGATGTCATAAAGTTTGACTTAGAAGAAATTAAAGAGATAAAAGAAAAGAATTAGGAGCGATGGCTTATGGACGAAGAAATCTTAGAAGAACTAGCTTTGTTCCAGGAAAAGATTGAAGAAATATCGATGAAGTTTAAGAATTTAAAGGATATTACCTATAAATTATATAAAGAAAATGAAGATTTGAGAAACGAAAATGAAGAATTGAAATCAATAATATTTGAAGAGAAAGAACAGAAACTTCCCCAGAGTAAAAATAACTTAAAAAGATTACATGATGAAGGCTTTCATATTTGTCATTTAAGTTTTGGTGAAAAAAGAAAAGGGGAATGTCTTTTTTGCTTAAGATTGATAGAAGATAATAACAATAAGTAGAAGGGAATTTGCGGTGGAAGAAATACATTATCTCATACCTAATGAACTGAAAATTATACAAAATGATGATTTTTTTAAATTCGGTACAGATTCTGTGCTTTTAGCTAATTATGTAGAAGTTAAAAACAATGATAAGATCATTGATCTGGGCAGTGGAAGCGGAGTAATCCCACTGCTCTTAGCTTATAAAAATAATCCTAAAATCATTTATGGGCTTGAATTACAAAGACCATTAGTAGAAATGTCAACAAGATCTGTCCAATTAAATAAATTAGAAAACAAGATAAAGATTATTGAAGGGGACATTAAAGAAGTAATGGACCATTTTAATGATAATCAATTTGATATAGCAGTAACTAACCCTCCTTATCGAACAACAGATTCAGGTAAGGTAACTAAAAATAGATATAAAGCTATTGCTCGCCATGAGATTGAAATAGATATTAAAAGAATTATTAAAAAATCAAATAGGCTTTTAAGGGCGGGTGGCAAATTTTATCTTGTTCACCTTACTAAAAGATTACCTGAAATCATTTTTCTTTTAAAAGAGAATAATTTAGAACCCAAAGAAATGCGTTTGATTCAGGCCAGAGAAAGCAAAACTCCGGACCGTTTTATTCTAAAAGCAGTTATGGACGGTAATCCTGGTTTTAAAATAAAGAAAAACATTATAGAATTTGAAGGAAGTACTGACCAATATAGTAAAGAAGTAAAAAAGATATATGGAGTAGATTAATATGAGTGAAAAAGGGAAACTATATATATGTGGAACTCCGATCGGTAATTTAGATGATATTACCTTTCGAGCAGTTAAAACTTTAGAAAATGTAGATTTAATTGCAGCTGAAGATACAAGAAGAACCGAGCAACTTTTAAATCATTTTAAAATTGATAATAAATTAACCAGCTACCACGAACACAATGAACGTGAAAAAGCTAAAAAGTTAATTGCTGAACTAAAAGATGGCTATGATATTGCTTTAGTATCAGATGCCGGTATGCCTGGAATCTCAGATCCGGGTTTAATCTTAATTAAAGAAGCAATCAAGGTAAACATTGAAATTATACCGGTACCTGGGCCTACAGCATTAATACCAGCTCTGGTAGTCTCTGGTATTCAAACTGATAAATTTTCCTTTTTTGGTTTTGTACCCAAGAAAGGGAAAGAACGTGAAGAATTTATTGAAGAACTAATAAATGAAGAAAAAACCTCGATATTTTATGAATCGCCCTATCGGGTTAAAAAAATATTTGAGGACTTAAGTGAAAAAATTCCTGAACGAAAAGCTGCCCTGGTAAGAGAAATTACTAAAATCCATGAAGAAAAAATATATGGAACTGTTAATGAGATAATAAAAAAGATTGAATCAAAAGAGATCAAAGGTGAAATAGTAGTTGTAATAGAGGGCAGGACAAAGGAGGATTTAGATATAGAAAGCTGGACAGATATAGGTATATTAGAACATGTCCAGTTATTTATGGAAAATGGTTATACTAAAAAAGAAGCGATTAAAGAAGTTGCTGAAATAAGAGATATTCAAAAAAAGAAAGTATATAAAGAAGCAATTCAAATAAATGTTAATAGATAATCAGGAAAGGATGATACTATGGGCAAAGATAAAACTTTTTATGTAACTACTCCTATTTACTATCCAAGTGACCGACTACATATAGGTCATGCCTATACAACGGTAGCAGCAGATAGCATTACCCGTTATAAGAAAATGCAGGGATATGACACCATGTTTTTAACTGGTTCAGATGAACATGGCCAAAAGATTGAAAGAAGTGCCAAAGAATCAAATAAAGAACCTAAAGAGTATGTAGATGAAATTGTAGCGACTTTTAAAGAACTCTGGGATGCCTTAGGAGTTGAATACGATTATTTTATTCGTACTACAGAAGAAAGACATGAAAAAGTAGTACAAAAAATATTCCAAAAACTATATGATAAAGGTGATATATATAAAGGTCATTATGAAGGCTGGTACTGTACGCCTGATGAAACCTTCTGGACAGAAAGACAAGTTGGGAAAGAGAAACTCTGTCCTGAATGTGGACGTCCTTTAGAATGGGTGGAAGAAGAAAGTTATTTCTTTAAGATGAGTAAATATGCTGATAAACTTTTAAATCATATTAAAGAACATCCTGAATTTATTCAACCTGAATCTCGTAGAAATGAGATGATTAACTTTATTAAGCAGGGATTAGATGATCTAAGTGTTTCTAGAACTACCTTTGATTGGGGTGTTCCTGTTCCTATTGATGATGACCATGTAATATATGTTTGGATAGATGCTTTAAGTAACTATATAACAGCCATTGGTTATCTCACCGATGAAAAAAACTTCAATAACTATTGGCCGGCAGACCTCCATATAGTAGGCAAGGATATTTTAAGATTCCATACTATAATTTGGCCGATAATATTAATGGCTTTAGATTTACCTCTGCCTAAACAAGTATTTGGACATGGTTGGTTATTAAGTGAATCAGGTAAAATGTCTAAATCAAGAGGAAATGTAGTAGATCCTATGGAATTGATTGATGACTTTGGGGTAGATCCTATCAGATATTACTTACTAAGAGAAGTACCTTTTGGTACAGATGGAACTTATTCTACAGAAGCATTGATTCAAAGAATTAATTCAGACTTAGCCAATGATTTAGGTAACTTATTAAATAGAACCGTAAGTATGGTAAACCAGTATTTTGAAGGTGTAATACCTAAACCAGCTGATTTAAATGATATAGACGAAGACCTCATTGAAACTGGTTTAAATACAGTTGCTGAAGTTGCAGAACATATGGAAGACTTAAGGTATACAAATGCTTTAGAAGAACTTTGGAATTTTGTCAGAAGAACAAACAAGTATATTGATCAGACACAGCCCTGGATTTTAGGCAGAGAAGAGGGTCATGAAGAAAGATTAGGTACGGTATTATATAACTTATTAGAGTCTTTAAGAATGATTGCAGTGATGCTTAAACCCTTTATGGTAAAAACCCCTTATGAAATTGGAAGTCAAATTGGTAATGTACAACAGATAATTGATGCTGATTGGACTGATCTTGAATGGGGACAGTTAGAATCTAATATAAAAGTAAGGAAAGCAGAACCAATATATCCAAGGATTGATATGGAAGAATATTTTGATAAAAAACAAAAAGAGGAGCAGGAAAAAACTATGACAAACGAGAAAGATAATAATAAGGAAGAATTAATTGATTTTGAAAGTTTTCAGAAATTGGACTTAAGAGTAGCAAAAATAATTGAAGCTGAGAGAATTGAAGATAGCAATAAATTAGTTAAACTGCAAGTAAGCCTAGGTGAAGAAAACAGGCAGCTAGTAGCAGGAATTGCCAAACATTATGAAGCAGATGATTTAGTTGGCAAGCAAATTGTAATAGTTGCTAACTTAGAACCAGCTGAAATATTTGGTGTAAAATCTAATGGCATGATTTTAGCAGCTTCTACTGATGACGAACTTACATTAATTACTCCAGAAAAAATAATTGATAACGGAAGTAAAGTAAAATAATATTTTACAGGGGGTAAAAACATGAAAGATCGAGACTCAATACCGGCAGCAACGATAGAAAGACTGCCATTATATTATCGTTGTTTAGATAAATTTTCAACTTTTGAAGAAACAGAAGTAGTATCTTCAAAAGATTTAGGAGGTAAATTAGGTATTCCTTCCACACAAGTTAGAAAAGACCTCTCTTATTATGGTGAATTTGGTCGTCGTGGTGTGGGATATAATGTTAAAGAGCTTAAAAGATCAATAGGTAAAATTTTAGGGGTAGATAAAAAATGGCCCGCAGTCTTAGTAGGTGCCGGTAACCTTGGTAGAGCCCTTATTAACTATGCAGGTTTTGGTAAAATGGGTTTAGAAATTACTGATATTTTTGATAATGATTTAAATAAGATAGGCAATAGAGTAGGGACTATTAAAGTGAAGAGTATTAATGAACTTGAAGAAACAATTAAAGAAAAAGGTGTTAATTTAGCAATTGTAACTGTGCCTGCAGATCCAGCTCAAGAAGTAGTCAATGATTTAGTTGATTATGGAATAAAAGCTATCTGGAATTTCTCCCCTACCCGCTTATATGTACCCGATGATATTTTTGTTAGGAATGAAGATTTAGCGGTAGGAATTGTCAGCTTGATTTATCATCTGAGTTGGCAGATGGAAAACGAAAAATAGTTGAGCACACATAAGGTATTATAATTAGTATCTCAAGGGTGGAGTCTATTTATAAGTTGCTATACTTTATAAATATTTCTCTACCCTTTTATATTTTATAACAAATTATATTTAATATAACGATAGAGGTGATCCTGTGGTAGTAAAGGTTTCAGTCCTGTCTAGCGGAAGTTCTGGTAACTCAATCTATATTGATGATGGTACTCACAGTTTTTTGATAGATGCTGGACTAAGTGGTAAAAAAATTATAAATAGTATGAAAGAAATTGATGCTAAACCCGGTGAACTAGATGGTATTTTTGTTACACATGAGCATAAAGACCATATAAAAGGAGTTGGCATTTTATCTAGACGTCTTGATATACCTATTTATGCCAACGATGGGACCTGGGCAGCTTGTGAAAATGATCTGGGCAAATTAAAAAGTGAGCATATTAATTGTTTTAAAGGTGATTTTGAATTTGGTGATTTTAATATAAGGCCGATAAATATTTCTCATGATGCAAGATCACCAGTAGCGTATGTAGTTTATAGAAATAATAAAAAATTAGTGTTTGCTACTGATATGGGATATATTAAGGATGAATTATTAAAAGAATTATATGATATAGATCTATTATTACTGGAATCTAACCATGATATTGATATGCTGATGTCAGGTAGTTATCCGCGCTTTTTAAAAAGAAGAATTCGGGGTGATAAAGGGCACCTATCTAATGATGCAGCTGCTGATATTTTACCTCAGCTGATTAATGGGAAATGTCCGCAAGTTCTTTTGGGACATTTAAGCCAGGAGAATAATAATCCTAGGGTAGCCTATTTGACGGTCGAAAACATTTTAAAGAAAAAAGGTTTGGTTGTAGATAAAGATTTAAAACTTGATTTAACATATCAAGACAAACCAACTAAAATATATAAAATTAAATAATTTAGGTGGGATTAAAGATGAATATAATTTTGATTGCAGTAGGGAAAATTAAAGAAGATTATCTGATAAATGGTTTGAAAGATTATGTTGATAGAATAAAACATTATTGTAATTTGGAAATGATGGAAATAGCTCCAGCTAGAAGTAAACATAAAAAAAATGATGCAGAAATTGAAAAAATCAAAGATGATGAGGGAAAAAGATTACTTGAGAAAATTCCGGAAGGAAAGAATTATATAATAGCTTTAGATAGAGAAGGCAAACCTGTTTCTTCAGAAGGATTAGCCAAGTCTATTAAAAACTTGCAAGTTAGAGGAGAAAGCAAAATTACTTTTCTAATTGGTGGTTCACATGGCCTTAGTGATGAGGTACTTGAAAAATCTGATTATAAAATGTCACTTTCATATTTAACATTTACACATCAAATGAGTAGATTAATTTTATTAGAACAGTTATATAGGGCTTTTAAAATTTTAAATAATGAGCCTTACCATAAATAAGTTACTAGATTACAAAATATAATGTTAAATATCAAATCCCTGCTTATAAATTTATAAGCAGGGATTTTTAAATGAGTAGTTAGTTGTTTATATATAATGAATATTAACTATTTTAAGGTAGAATGTATTAAATTTAATACATGTCTACTAAATTCATTTTTATCTATATTAATGTGTGAAGTAAAACTCTCTCCTGTAATAGTCAGTTGATTGAAGAAGCCAGTAATAATAAATAATAAAGATTCAGTGGTAAGATCAGGCTCTAATTCTTTATTGATACTTCCATCCCTTTGCCCTTCCTTAATTAGTTCTTTCAATTCATCAGTAAATGTTTTATATATACTAAAATATTTCTGAAGTTTAGGATTATCTGTTTCTTTTCTAACCTTACCTATATCATATATAATTCCAAACTTATCTTCATTTTGCTCATAAAAATTAAAATATGCAATAAGTAGTTCTTTTATTTTAGCATAACCAGAGTCTCCCGTTAATTTTGTGTCCTCTAGATGAGCAAGTAAGTCTTCATATATTTGTAATGCCACAGATAAAAAGAGGTCACTTTTATTTTCAAAGTATTGATAAAGTGTCCTTTTAGAAAAATCAGCTTTTTTTGCAATTGCATTCATAGAAGTGTTTTTGTAACCATTTTTAGCAAATAATTCTCCTGCTGCTTTAAGAATATCTTCCCTTCTCATACGTCTTTCTCTTTCTTTTCTTGATAATTCTGCCAAATTTAACACCCTTTCATATAATTATTTTAATAAATTAGTTGACAAAATGATATATTTAGTGTATATTATATTTAAAGTAAACTAATAGTATACTTAATAAACTTATAGTATAATAAAAACACTAACAATATCTTAAATAAACTCTTAGTATATATTATAATAATTTTTCATAAAAAGCAAATTTAAATTTGATGTTTACTTTAAATAAAAAATTAAGAGGTGCATGAAAAAATGTCCAGTAGATTATTTTGCTTTTCAGGAACCGGTAATTCATTAAATGTAGCACTTGAGTTAGATAAAGAATTAGAGAATAATGAGATATTACCGATTAATGATGATTTTCAAATTGACAAATTCGATAATGTTGATAAGGTGGGTTTTATATTTCCTGTATATGCTTATGGGATGCCTAGAACGGTTGAAAACTTTATTGGAAAAAATGAATTTTCAGAAGATGTATATTATTTCGCTATAGCTACTTGTGGAGGAACCCCGGGTAATACTATTAAAAATTTAGATAAGTTGTTAAGAAAAAATAAATGCAAATTAAGCGCCGGTTTCACAGTTAAAGAAAAAAATCATAACTTGATGGAAGCTAATTTATTTATGAAATTTATGATCATAGCTGGTGGCAGTGAACCCGATTCTTTTTTAAAGAAGAAAGAACAGATAGTAGATATAGTAAAGGGAAATAAAACTAATAAATTAGAAACTAGTTCTTGGCTTGCTAATAAGCTTGGGGATATGTTACATAAAACTGCTTTGAATCAGTTAAAAGATAATGTCAATCAATTTTATGTTAATAGTAAATGTAATGGATGTGGAACTTGTGTAAATATTTGTCCTAAAGATAATATTGAACTTAAAGATGGTGAGCCTATATGGTCAGATGATTGTGAATCCTGCTTTGGCTGTTTACAATGGTGTCCACAAGCGGCAATTGGATATGAAGATAATGAAGGGGAAATTAAAAGAACTCATAATATGAATATCTCAAAAAATGAGATGTACAGTTATTTGGGGAATAACAATTCAAATGAAAGGCTTGATCAAAGTGAATAAAAAAAGATTATCAAGAATATTATTCTTTGTTTCATTAATGTTATTTATGTTTTATGAAAGAAGATTACAAATGT
>CAYSHP010000089.1:0-8653 GCA_964430875.1 uncultured Halanaerobiales bacterium | reverse complement strand
AAAATTTTTAAACCCCAGTTTTAATTTGAACTGGGGTTTTTACTTATTTTAATTTAAATAATATTAAAGTGTTTCACCTGCTTTTCTTAAAATCAGGTTTTTATTTTCTTCACTAATGATTTTCAGATTATCATAGACCTGCTTAATTTTATTTTTTAATATATCTTTATTCTTGCCTTTCACAATAAAATAACCAGCCCTTGCAGTTGCATTTTCTATTTTTGGAATAACATCATCTTTTTGATAATTTAAATTAAGCGCAATTACATTCGAAAAATTTTTAATAAGTTCAATATTTCTTATATCTTTAATTTTACCTTTTTTTGCAAAAAACAATTGTACTGATAACCAATTATTATTTTCTAATAAATCATAATTTTTTAATGGCACTTTATTAATATTTTTACCTAATGCACCATGAATTACCATCTTTAATATATCCACATTAGTTATTAGAGGCATAAAATCAGCTTCATAAGCTCCCCCTATTCGGCAGGCAATCTCATTAACTTTTATTCCATCATTGCCTACTAACATTTGAAAGTAGATAGGTCCATTTTTGATATTAAAAGCTTTTATAATATCATTTGAAATCTCTTTTATTTCAGCATGATATTTTTTTAAATGTTTTGAGGGGAACATATGGGCAGTACAAATACCTATATTTATATCCTGCTCATAAGTAATACGATCAGTGATGGTTAAGATATGAAGATTACCTTCATCTACCCAACCACTTACTGTAATTTCATCACTATCATAATATTCTTCTAATAAAATTTCTGATTCTCTTGAATATTTTAATACATTTGAAAAATATTTATCTATTTCTTTATTTGAATTAATTTTAAATACTCCCCGTTGCCCCTGACTATCGAGTGGTTTAAGCACCGCTGGATAATTTATACCTTGCATCTTTTTTACTTCATAATCTTTTTTTAATAACTTATAATTAACCGTAGGAATATTATTATTTGTAAATTTTCTTTTCATAACTCTTTTGTTTGTTACAGCTTTAGCAGTTTCTTTATTTATTAGAGTAGGTATTGATAAATATTCGGCCACAACTGCTGCCGTATAAACTGGTTGATCGGTACCAATAGTCATTATACCATCTATATTATGCTTTTTCCCTACTTTTATATTAGATGCAATATCAAAAGTACTTACTAATTCATGGTGGTCAGCTAGTTCTATACCTGGCGCATCTTTTAAGTAATCAGAAATAATAACTTCATGTCCCATTTTTTTGGCTTTTTTAATAGCACTTAATTGAGCATTGCCGCCACCTAAAATTAATAATTTCATTGTTTTAACTCCTTATCAAAACCTATTTTTTCTTCAATCACAAATTGTGGATTATTTTTCCGAAATAATTTACATATTTTATTATCTGCATAATATATATATAATTTAGAAAATAGTTTAAATAATTTTAAAAAATTATAATTAGAATTCCCATGTTTCCTATCCTCATGTTCTATATAAATATTGCCTATATTATCAGTAAGGTTTAAAACTATAGCAGAAAGATATACAAAAGATCTTTTGTCCTTAATTATTTTTTTTGATAAACTTTTCTTTAATATTCTAAAACTACTTACTCTAATGTTTTTACTTTTATTGGTGATCAGATTGAATATTTTATCGGTCAAATACGACCCAACTCTCCGATAAAATAAATGCTGTCTTTCAGCCGGGATTCCATATACAATATCATAACCTTTTTTTATTTCTTGATAAAGTTTAATGATATCTACTGGTAAATGCTGTAAGTCATCATCCATTGTTACAATATAATTACCTTTACTGAAATGAAAACCACACATTAAAGCATTTTGTTGGCCAAAGTTTTCAGCTAACTTAATAATTTTTATTCTCTTATCTTTGTAATGAATCTCTCTTAATTTTTCAAAACTCTTATCAGAACTGTTATCATCAACCATTATTATTTCATAATCAGTAAAGTTACTCTCTAAAGTGTGTGTCAATTTATTATATAATTCTCCCAGGGCATTAAAACTATTATAGACTGGAATTACAATCGATACTGTATCTTCCATTATTTTATCTCCTCAAAGATTTCTTTGATGTTTTTAATAACATAGTTTACTTCTTTCTCGGTCATATGCGTATATAATGGTAATCTCAAAATATTATTAGCTAATTTTTCTGTAATGGGAAAATCCCCTTTTTGATAGCCTAATTTTTTACCCATTTCGGATATATGTAAAGGTATATAATGAAAAGTAGCTTCTATACCTTTCTCTTTTAATAATTCAATTACCTTATCTCTAATCTTATTATTATTAAAAATAATATAAAAAGAATTATAATTACTTTCTCTGTTTTTAGGTATTTTTATAATAGAATTTATAAAAGCATACTTGTTTATTTCACTTAATTTATTTTGATAAATTTCAAAACTTTTTTTCCTCATATATTTTATTTCATCCATTTTTTCTAATTGAGCATATAAAAATGCCATCAATAGATCTGATGGCAGATAGCTTGAACCTTGTTCTACCCAGGTATATTTATCAACTTCACCTTTTAAAAAACTAAAGCGGTTAGTTCCTTTTTCTCTTAGTACAGCTGCTTTTTTAACTAGATTTTCATCTTTTAGATTTATTAATAAAGCACCACCTTCACCACTTATATAGTTTTTAGTACTGTGAAAACTAAAACAACCTAAATCACCAAGTGTACCTAAATAATTACCTTTATACTTAGCATTAACAGCCTGAGCTGCATCTTCAATTATATATAGGTCATATTTTTTAGCTATTCCTTTTATTTTATCCATATCTGCTGAAATACCAGCATAATGAATAGGCATAATAGCTTTTGTTTTTTTGCTAATATTTTTTATAATATCATCCGGGTCAATGTTTAAAGTGTCTGGTTTGATTTCTGCAAAAACAGGTCTTCCATTATTTTTTAGAACTGCATTAGCCGTTGAGGGGAAAGTATATGAAGGCATGATAACTTCATCTCCCTTTTTTATACCTAATAATGAGGTAGACATCTCTAAAGCATGAGTACCAGAAGTAGTCATGAATATTTTATAAACAGAAAATTTTCTTTCTAAAAGATCTGTAACTATTTTTGTATAATATCCATCACCCCGGATATAGGCTCTATTATCTAATACATCATTTATATATTCTTTTTCTTTACCCGTATAATACTCTTTATTAAAAGGTACTTTCATAAAATAATTCCCTTTCTAAATGCATATTTATATTAACAGCAGATATTTTTTCCTAATTTAACAAAGCCATTTATAAATTCTCGAGTTATTATAGATAATTCGCTTTTACCTTTTCTAATCATATAAATATCATAATCTAAATTATAATCCTTTACTCTTGCTATATTTAAATTACCATTTTCATTTTCTTTCTTAACTGCATTATATGGTACAAAAGCCAGACCATAACCTTTTTGAACTACAGTTTTAATGGCCTCAGTTGAATCTAATTTTGTCAATATCTGCAGATCATTCATACTGTAATTCATTTTTTGTAGGGCATTATTTAAATTATCCTTAATAATACATTCATCCTCTAAAATAACTAAAGGATGGTCTAATATATACTTTAAATCAACTTTCTCAGGTATACCATTACCCGGTTGTGAAATTAATACAACTTTTTCTTCAATAACCTTCTTAGATATTAAATCTTCTTCAGGAGGTTTATTAATAAAACCCACATCACATACATCATTTAATACATCATCTTCAATTTCATGTGAGAAACTGGAAATTAAATTATAGTCATGATGAGGATATTTCTCTCTCATTTTTACTAATGCACATGGTAAACAATATGTGGCAATTGATTTATCTGCCTCAATTTTAATTTCTTTACTCTGCTGATTATCAAGACTATCCTGCATCTGATTATAGGTCTTAATTATATTGTTTATATATTTTAAGGCCATTTTTCCGGATTTAGTCAGCTTTACTCCTTTATTACTTCTTACAAAAAGCTGATGGCCTAAATCATTTTCTAATTTTTGTATTTGCTGACTTAAAGCAGATTGGGAAATATGTGAATCTTTAGCTACCTTTGAGATACTTTTTACTTCAGATATTTTTTTGAAGAATTTTAAACTATTTATATCCATTAAAACACCCCATATTTCTATATATAGAAAACTGAAAAATTAATAATATATATTTAAATTTTCTGTTAATATTATAACTTATTTAAATACTTATAACAAGCCAGTTAACAGTCAATAAATCTTACTACATTACTATATTTTAAGTTAGTTCTCATCTTATATTATCCAATATATTAACTGAAATTTATAACTAAACATTATTTTTTTCAATTCATTAATTTTCCCACCAGCTTTTGTTTTCTTGATACCAATCAATTGTTTCTATTAATCCCTCTTTTACATCATATTTTGGCTTCCAGTTTAATTGTGACTTTATTTTACTTGCATCTATAAAATAACCATTATCATGTCCCAGACGGTCTTTAACATATTTTATTTTTGAAACTGACTTATCCATTAACTTTAATATTTTCTTAGTTAATTCAATATTTTGAAGCTTGTTATTACTACTAATATTATAAATTTCTCCCCCTTTGCCTTGCTCCATAATAAGCTTAATTGCTTTACAATGATCTTTAACATGCAGCCAGTCCCTAATATGGCTACCATCACCGTATAAAGGAACTTGTATATTTTTTAATAAGTTTGTGATAAATAATGGTATGATTTTTTCGGGATATTGATATGGACCATAATTATTGGTACTTCTCGATATATTAACCGATAATCCGTAAGTATTATAATATGACAGAACAAGCAAATCAGCACTTGCTTTACTGGCTGCATAGGGATTAGTAGGTGAAAGTGCATCATTTTCCGTATCAGGTTGATTTTTTTGACCAGGTCCATATACTTCATCAGTAGAAATCTGTATAAACTTATCTATTTTATATTTTACAGCTGCATCTAATAAAATTTGAGTTCCTAATACATTAGTATTAAAGAATAGATTAGGGTTTTCAATACTTCTATCTACATGAGACTCAGCGGCAAAATTAACTATCATATCTATATTATCAGTGACAATGCTATTTACTAGACTTTGATTACAAATATCACCTTTGATAAATTTATAATTAATGTTATTTTCTATATCTTTTAAATTTTCTATATTGCCAGCATAGGTTATTTTATCTAAATTAACAATTTGATAATTAGTATTTTTAAGTAAAAATCTAATAAAATTACTGCCAATAAAGCCAGCTCCTCCGGTAACTAAAATCTTCAAAGTATTTCATCCTTTCTAAAGAAGATAATTTGCTTATCTGGTAATATTTTATCATCTATTTAGTTAAATTCAAAAATATTATTTTATCATTGTAATCACGATTATTTTGCGTTATAATGTGAACTGTTGTATGTGAAAAATTTATTAAAAACGGAGTGTAGATTTATATGAAGGATAGCAGCCCAGAAATATCTTTTCAAAAAAAATATAGTGACACTATCATATTTTTATTTTTAATCTTTTTATTTTTCGGTTATGTAGGCTATCAAATGGGTATCGGTAACATGTTCTCAACTTTAATGGAAACTGCCTACAAATTACTCATGGATACTGTTTTTTATATCATGGCCATAGCTGTATTAGCAGGAGCTTTTGGTAAAATGGCCACTGAATTTGGCTTAATATTTTTACTAAATAAATTATTTGCACCTTTAATGAGACCTCTTTATAATCTACCGGGTGTTTCTTTTTTAGGCACAATTACTACCTATCTATCGGATAATCCTGCTATTATATCATTAGCCAAAGAAGAAGGTTATTTAGGCTATTTCAAAAATCACGAAGTACCTTCTCTTTGTAATCTCGGTACAGCTTTTGGTATGGGATTAATTCTTACCACTTTTATGGCAGGGCTAGGATTTATGAAAGAAGCTTTAATTGGTAATTTTGGAGCAATAATTGGTAGTATTGTTAGTGTTAGAATTATGAATTATAGGGTCAAAAAACATATGGGTATTAATAAAAATGGAGATGAACATTTAGATAAAGAAAAGTTAGAAAATGTTGAAGAAAGAAACTTCTTAAATAGAAAAAAAGCTACAGAGGCTAATGAAAACTTTATGGAAAGAGCTCTCAGTGCTATGCTGGAAGGCGGAAAACTGGGTGTAGATATTGGTCTAAGTATTATACCGGGAGTAGTTGTAATCTGTACAATTATTATGATCTTAACCTTTGGTGCCCCAGAAGCTGGTTATCAAGGTGGAGCCTTTGAGGGAGTTAAGTTACTACCAAAGATAGGTAGTTGGTTATCTCCTGTTTTAGAACCATTATTTGGATTTTCTAATCCAGAGGCAATTGCTTTTCCAATAACTGCCTTAGGGGCAGTAGGCGCTGCTCTAAGTTTGATTCCTAAGTTTTTATCTGAAAATATTATTGGACCTAATGAAATTGCTGTTTTTACAGCAATGGGTATGTGCTGGAGTGGATTTTTAAGCACACACGTAGCCATGATGGATGCTTTAAATAGAAGAAAATTAATATCTACAGCAATCAGTAGTCACTTTGTCGGTGGTTTAGCAGCAGGAGTAGCAGCTAATATAATTTTCAATGCACTTAAATATATATTTTAAAGAAATTAACCCCCTTTTTTAAAAGGGGGTTTTATAATCTCAAGTTAATGTTAAAAGTTATCTCCGTCTACAAAATCTCCTAATCTACCTAATACAGATCCTTCTCCTTTTCTTTTACCCTTTAATCTAGGAGCGCTCTTAATAATCCGGTCTGCTAATCTAGAGAAAGGTAGACTTTGTAAATATACTGTCCCTTTACCATATAATGTAGCTAAAAATAATCCTTCGCCTCCAAATAACATTGTTTTTAACTTGCCAGCCTTTTGAATATTATAATCAATACCCTCTGTAAATCCGACCAGACATCCTGTATCAACCTTTATCATTTCACCATCAAGTTCTTTTTTTACCACAGTTCCTCCTGCATGTAAAAAAACCTTTCCATCACCTGATATTTTTTCTAAAATAAAACCTTCTCCACCAAATAGTCCAGTACCCAATCTTTTGTTAAAAGTAATATCAACTTTAGTACCTTTAGCAGCACATAAAAAAGCATCTTTTTGACAAGTAAAGGTATTATCCGGTACTTCAGCTAGATCTAATGCAATTATTTTACCGGGATAAGGAGCGGCAAAGGCCACTTTTCTTTTAATATTTCTTTTATTAGTAAAATGAGTCAGAAATATTGACTCCCCACTAATTAATCTTTTACCCGCACCAAATATTTTATTCATAACTGAGTCATTAACTTCAGTGCCATCTCCCATCTTAGCATCATATTCAATTCCACTATCCATCCAGTTCATACCACCGGCTTCAGCAATAACTGTTTCCTGAGGGTCTAATTCGATTTCCACCACCTGTATATCATCGCCTAAAACTTCATAATCAATAACATGGCTATTCATTTTTAGTTCACCTCTTTAATATGTAGTTTATAAACATATTATACCATTTTTTATTAATTTCTACTATTTTTTTATATAATTATTCTTTTGCTTCCATATCTTTCATCATAAAGAAACCAATTTTTAAGGCAAACCAAGCCATAATTTTCTTATATATACTGATTTTAGTTTTATAAAAATATTCTTCTTTGTTTTTATAATAATCATAATCTGCTGGCAGATATTTCTTTACTTTTGTAGATACTTCTTTGAAAAATCTAAATCTTATATATTTACTTAAATTAGGTACTGGCCGTTCTTGTTCTTTAATTGAATAAAAAAACTTGTTAGCTGTTTCTTTTAATTTTCGACTTCTATTATAAACTACTTCTTCTTTTAGCTCCCAGGGAGGAGAAAGGTATTCGACTTTTTCTATAACTTTTGGCCCTCCGCCTAAAGTATGGGTCATAGCTTCAATTGTTTTATCAAGTCCTGAGCCTCCATTTGCTAATAATAACAGTTTTTTATCAAAATATTTAGGCCGGTGGTTTAAATAAGCTAATCTATCAATTAGGTTCTTCATTAAGGCACTAACATTAGATACATAACCCGGTGAGTTTAATATAATTCCATCAGCAGCTTCTATTTCTTTTTCAATAAGTTCTCTGTTATCCTTAATAGGACATCTATCAATACCTTTAGCCACACACTGAAAACAGCCCATACAGTTTTTTAGTTTGATATCTTTTAAAAATATGTACTTGAAATTAACTTTTCCTTCTAATTTTAAATACTTTTCAAGTTTTTGCACAGCTTTATAACCATTACCTTTTCCTTTCGGACTACCTAATATTGCTATAATATTCATTTTTATCACCTTTTTTTGTCATTTTCTTTTTATTGATAATACTATCTAATATATTCATATTAATCTCAGTTTGCATATTATATTTTGTCCAGTTCTTTTTACAGCCGCTATAATTTAAAAATACACATTGAGCAGGTATATCAGCTTGTTGTAATTTCCAGCCACCCGAGATTAAATGCAAAACACAGGTTACCCCAATAATAGCAGTATCAGCAAAAAAATTCTTCATTTTTGTTTCATTATTAAGACTTGATTCGTGACCAACAATTAATGTTTTAATACCATGTTTTACCATTTATTTTTTTAT
>CAYSHP010000088.1:0-8679 GCA_964430875.1 uncultured Halanaerobiales bacterium | reverse complement strand
GCTGTTAACCATCGAGCCGCAGGTTCGAGTCCTGCTCGGGGAGCCATTTTTTTATTTAATATGGAAAAAAATGTATAAAGGGATTAAATATTTTCTATGGAACTATATTCATACAAAGATATCTGCTTGAGGTGAATAGTTTGATAGGTTTTTTTAATAAAACAGATAAAAAAATTCTTAGGGGTATTATTAATAATAGTATCTTCTGAAGGTATTATTTATTTACAAAGTAAGATGCAGAAGACAAAACAAAAGGTGGTTAAATAGATGTATCTGGTTAGTTCCTGTTTATTAGGAGTAAACTGTCGTTATGATGGCAAAAATAATTATAATGACAGATTATTTGAATATTTCAAAGCAGCAGAATTAATGCCTGTTTGTCCTGAATTAATAGGTGGTTTAAGTATACCCCGCAAGCCATGTGAGATAACTGAAAATCAGAATGGATTTAAAATATACAATATAAATGGCAAAGATATGACAGACAGATTTATAAGGGGTGCTTATAAGACTTTAAAAATAGCTGAAATTTTAAATATTAAAAATACAATTTTTATGGAAAGGTCCCCATCTTGTGGAGTACATAAAATTTATGATGGTAATTTTAATAATAAACTGATTTCAGGTCAAGGAATAACTACACGAATACTTGAAAATAATGGTATTAAAGTATATAGTATTAATGAATTGAAAAATAAATTAGTCTAATTATATTAATAATAATTTCATTTAAAAAGGAGAGATATGATTTGAAGTTTGTCCAGGAAATCAAATCAAAAAAAATAACAAAGAGGATTGCAAATTGGAAATATCCTAGTCCATATGATATTTATAATATGGAAGGGAAAAGTGAAGCGGTTGAAGAAATATTAAATGAAAAATATTATTCATACATTTATAATGATTTTTTAATTGGTTATTTTTGTTATGGAGATTCTGCAAAAGTTCCCACTGATAATCCAAATATTTATAAAGATAAAGATTACTTAGATATTGGAGTTGGTTTGAATCCGAAACTTTGTGGGGAAGGAAGAGGCTATAATTTTTTCAAAAAAGCTGTTGATTTTGCGTATGATATTTATAAAAAGAAAAAATATCGCTTAACAGTAGCAGAATTTAATCAAAGAGCAATCAAAGTATATATGAAATACGGATTTAGGAAAGAAAATGAGTTTATTAAAAATAATGATGATAAAAGGATTAAATTTATAACAATGACCTATAATTAATTTTAAGGGTGATTCAAATGAGATATCCTATAATTGATTCACATGTTCATTCTTCTTATTCAGAAGATTGTAAATGTGATGTAAAAGATATTTGTAATACTGCTATTCAGAATGAAATAAAGGTTTTAACATTGACTGATCATGTGGATTTTAATCCTATTGATCCGGGATTTAGATATTTTAAGCTTGAAAAATATTTAAATGAGGTAGCAAAATTAAAGAAAAAACATAAAGATAAAATTAAGCTACTTACTGGAGTAGAATTTTCCGAACCCCATCAATATCAAGATAAATTAAAGGAGTATAATGATAATGATTTAGACTTAATAATTGGAGCTATTCATTGGATAGGAGATTATTTTGTGGGAGATGAAAAATTACTTGATAAATATAGTAAAGACGAAATATTTTTAAGGTACTATAATTTAGTATATGAAACTGTAAAAAATGGTCAAATTGATGTATTAGCACATTTGGATTTTCCTAAAAGATATCTGAATTATGATTATAAAAACTTCCATTTGATACCACAGATTTTAAGAATGATGATAGATAGAAATATAGTATTAGAAATTAATACTTCCACTTTAAGGAAAGGGTTTGATGAACCAATGCCCTCAAAGTGGATTTTATCCAAATATAAAGAGATGGGTGGAAAAAAAGTAACAGTAGGTTCTGATGCTCATAGATTAAATGAACTTAATACTAATTTTAATAAGGCATATAGTTTAATAGAAGAATTTAATTTTACTTTAGGATATTTTGAAAATAGAAATTTTATAAAAGTTGATAAAATATAGTAGGTGATATAATGAAAAGACCATATATTATACTTAATAATTGTGATAATACCCCGGGCTGTCCAGTGATTGAAGCTTGTCCACAGGATATTTTTCATTATGATTATAATATTAATAAATTACTGTTAAATGACAATAAATGTTTGGAATGTAGTTTGTGTGTAATAGAATGTGAACATGATGCTGTCAGATTAATTAATTCCGAAAAAATTGCTGAAAAAAGAGAACAAGAAGATCAATATGGTATGGCCTTAGCGGAAAGGATTAAAGATCATTACGGTATAGACCCAACTTCTATATATAATGATCATCAAATAGAAGAAATAGAGAAGTTAGATAGAATAAAACAATATAAAAATGTATTAATTTATATCTATGGTAATTGGCAGGCTGAAAGTTATATTGGTTATTCTTTTTTAAAAGAAATGACAAGAGAATTAAAAGAAGAATTAGAAAATATTAAAGTATTTAAAAAAAGTTATAAAAAAATAGATAAGATTGAAATATTAGACATCCCCAGTTATTTAGTTTTTAAAAAAGGTGAACTGAAAAAGGAATATAATGGTATAAAAAATCCTATGTATTTTATACCTACATTATTATCAGATTTTAGTTAATAGCAAACCCATGGATAAAAATTCATGGGTTTTGCAAATTTAAAAAAGGAAAAGTTATCTAATAAAAGAAATAATATAAAAGATAGAGAAGAAATATTTCAAAATATTGGAGTGTATAACATGCAGAAAATTGATATGGAAAACTGGCCGCGAAAACAACACTTTGATTTTTTTAACAAATTCGATTATCCTCATTTTGATATTTCGGTTGAGATAGATATAAAACATTTAATTAAATATATTAAAGTAAAAGATATTTCATTTTTTAAGACTATGGTATTTTTAGTTACAAAAAATGTTAATAAAATAGAAGAATTTAAATATAGAATTATTAATAATGAACAAGTTGTAATTTTAGATAAAGTTAATCCATCTTTTACTATTATGGGTGATAATAACGTATTTAGTTTTTGTAATTCCAAATATCATGAAAATATGAAAGATTTTTTTGAATCAATGGACAGAAATATAAATAAGTATAAGGAAGATCCCATAGTATCTTCTTCCGAGAATGACTTGAATGCTGTTTATTTAACCAGTATACCCTGGTTAAGTTTTAAAAGTATTACTCATCCTATTGATATAAAAAATGTGGACTCGAATCCAAGAATTTCATGGGGAAAATACTATCAAGAAAATGATAAAGTTTTATTACCCTTTTCTATACAAGTACACCATGCTTTGATGGATGGGTATCATGTTTCTAAGTATATAAATAGTTTAAAAGAAATGGTAAGTAAACCTAAAAAATACTTAAAATAAAGGGATGATAAAAATGGAAATAAAAAATTTAAAAGACAATCAAGAACATTTAGATGTTGTAAATCATTGGCTTTATAATCAATGGGGCCATCATGATAAAAAAAGTACTGAAAAAGATTGGCTAGAAGAAAAAAAGCAAAAGCTAAATAATAATCAATTATTACCCATTAGATTTGTTGCACTAGAAGATGGAAAACCGGTTGGCACTGCTTCAATTGTAAAACATGATATGAAAACTCATACGGAGTTAGAACCATGGATGGCTGATGTATATGTTATTGAAGAAAAAAGAAAGCAAGGTATAGGTACTAAATTGATCAAAAAAATATTAAAAGAAGCCAGAAAACAAAACTTTGGTACATTGTATTTATTTACTCCTGATAAAAAGTCTTTTTATGAAGAATTAGATTGGAGTCCTTTTTTTAATGAACAATATAGAGGAGAAAATGTAGATATAATGGTATACAATCTTTAAAAAAGGGGATTTTTTGATTGGCAGATAAAAAGGTTGATCTTCATATACATACAAATATTTCAGATGGTACATGGAATGTGGAAGAACTTTTAAAAGTCATTATTAAAAACAAAATTAATATTTTTGCTATTACAGACCATGATGATCTAAAAAATGTTATTGAGATGCAAAAAAAGTCTATTCCGAATGAAAGTAAATTTATTAAAGGTGTTGAAATATCATCAACTTTAGATAATAAAGAATTTCATATTACTGCTTATAATATTAAACTTAAAAATAAAGAATTAGATGGACTTCTTAAATTTAATAGAGATATTCGCAAAGAATTTAATAAAAAAATAATTAGATATTTTGAAAAAGTAAATAATATAAAATTAATGAATAGGTATTTTAATTATGTGCATGATCACAACCGAGGTGGCTGGAAAGCCTTAAATTTTCTTATTGACCAAAGGTTAGTAGACAATTTAAATGATTTTTTTGTTAAAATATCAAACATGGAAGAGAACATGATATTTTTACACCCTGAAAAAGTTATTAACATAATTCATAAAGCTCAAGGTTATGCCTTTTTAGCACATCCAGCCTCTTATTATAACGGAGAACTTTTGGATAGAGAATTTTTAAGGGATTGGCTTTCAATGGGTATAGATGGTATTGAAGCTTACTCACCTTATCTAAATAGTATAAAGGATGCTCAATATTATATAGATTTTTGTAAAGATAATAGTTTAATGTATTCGGCAGGCTCTGATTGTCATGGTGAATTTATAAAAGAAAGAAAAGTTGGTAAACCTAAAGTTTATTTAAAAGGTATTAATATAGAAAAAATATTAGATTAATGAGGTGGTTAAATTGTCCTTACTGGGTAATATCATTTGGATTATTTTTGGAGGGCTTTTTGAAGCAATTGGGTGGCTTTTAGCCGGTATTATTTTATCAATAACAATAATAGGGCTACCATTTGGCATTCAATGCTTTAAAATAGCCAAAGTGCAGTTGGCTCCCTTTGGTAAAAAGATAGTTACAGCAAATTATAATGGTACAAATTTAATTATGAACATAATTTGGATAATATTTTTCGGATGGGAAATAGCTTTGATGAATTTGATAAGTGCCTTAATATTTGCTATTACAATAATTGGGTTGCCTTTTGCAAAACAAAATTTAAAACTCGCCAAAGTTTCATTATTTCCTTTTGGCAAAAAAATTATTAGATAATAAGAGGTGTTAATAAATGAGAGAAGAATTTAAAAATTTGCGCCAGTTTTTAAAATCTACAGAATGGGTTAGAAAAGAAGAATTAGAAACTCCTAAAGATAAAGATGAAAAAAGACCGGATGCAGTTAAGCCATATAATAAGGATGCTAAAATAATAAGTTTACCTGATATTAAAGATATTGAAATAACAGAAAAATCTTTAAAAGATTTACTTAATAATAGAAGGAGTAGAAGAAAATATAATAATCAATCATTTTCTAAAGAAGAACTAGCCTTTTTATTATGGACTACACAAGGTTTATCAGAAGATAATATTAGATTAAGAACTGCACCTTCAGGGGGAGCTGTACACCCGTTTGAAACATATCTTTATATTAATAGGGTGGTTGACTTAAAAGAAGGTATATATAGATATTTACCTGATATACATTCTTTATTATTAGTTAAAGAAGTTGATGATGGCAAAGAAAAAATAATTAAAACTGCAAATGGTCAAAAATTTGTGGGAGAAGCAGCTCTAGTATTTTTATGGACCGTCCTTCCTAAACGTGGTGAATGGAAATATGGTATACTATCTCATAAATTAGCTGCTTTAGATGCAGGTCATGTTTGTGAAAACTTATATTTAGCGGTAGAAAATATTGATGGAGGTACTTGTGCTGTTGATGCTTATAATCAAAAAGCAGCAGATGAATTTTTAGAAGTTGATGGACAAGAAGAATTTGTTATCTATATGGCACCTGTAGGGAAAATAGATACAGAAGAGAGGAATTAATTTTGTTAGAAACTAGTAGATTAGTTTTAAGAAGTTTTTCAAAAGAAGATAAAAGTGATTTTTATGAAATCTTTAAAAAACAGGAAGTAGTTCAATATCTTCCTTTACAGCCTCTTACTCTTAATGAGGCTGCCAATAAATTAGATAATATAATTAGTAATTTAAGTAACTTTAAAGCAGTTAAACCAAAATTTATTCTAGCCATTAATCTAAAAGAGAAAGATAGAGTGATTGGCTGGGTTGGAAGTGGCCCAATACCTTTTGACCAGAAAAAAACAGAACTTTTCTATGCTTTAGATTCTAATTATTGGCATAACGGGTATGCTATAGAAGCTGCTCGAAGAGTTTTAAAATTTCTATTAGAAAATAAAAATCTAAAAGAAGTATTTGCTTTAGTGGATGCTGATAATCAGGGATCAGTAAAGTTATTAAATAAATTAAACTTTTCTTTTGATCAAAAAGTTAATTTAACTGAAAAGAAGTTTGATTTTTTCAATGGTTTGAACTTATATAGATACAGCGATTAATTTATTAGGAGGTGAAATCTATGTCAACTAAAAATAATAAAAATATAACCTTCCTAAAAATATTAAATTTAGTTTCTCTTGTTTTAGTTTTAATAGTAAATTTTTTAGCTAACTATCTGCCTATAAATGGTTATAATACTGGTGAATTATCAGATATGTATCCTAATTTGTTTGTGCCTGCGGGAATAACATTTTCAATTTGGGGAGTAATTTACCTTTTATTAGCGATTTTTGTAATATATCAATTTATACCATTTTCTAAAAAAAATGAAGTGCGAGAAAATATCCTTAGAAAAATTGGTTATCTATTTTTTCTCTCCTCAATTTTTAATGCTGCTTGGATTCTTACATGGCATTACCTTTATGTATTTTTATCACTACTGGTAATGATATCATTATTACTGACTTTAATAACGTTATATCAGAGGTTAGAGATAGGGTTTAAAAAGTATTCTCGCAAAATGTATACAATATTTATTTTACCATTCAGTATATATCTAGGTTGGATTACAGTTGCTACAATTGCTAATGTAACAGCCTGGCTTGTTAATATAAATTGGAATGGTTTTGGTCTAAGTGATGTGTTTTGGACAATATTAGTTATAATAGTCGGATTAATTATTACGTTATATACTTTACTGAAAAGAAAAGATATTGCATTTAGTCTAGTAATTGTCTGGGCTTATCTAGGAATTATTATAAAAAGATATTTTCAAGATCCTGATCCCATTATGTCTATTGTTTATGTTGCTGCTGTGAGTATTGTATTAATAATAATTTCTATAGCAAATATCTATGCCAGACAAAACAGTTAAAAGGAGTAGATAATATGTCTGAACACAATCATAATCATAGCCATGGACATGATCATAATCATGCTGAAAGTTATGAAAATATAAAATTAGCCTTTTTACTAAATTTTGTTTTTACAATTGTAGAAATTATAGGAGGCTTATGGACTAACAGTGTAGCTATTTTATCAGATGCAGTTCATGATTTAGGAGATAGTATTTCATTAGGTTTATCATGGTATTTAGAAAAATATTCTAAGAAAAATCCTGATGAATATTTTAGCTTTGGATATTCTAGATTTTCTTTGTTAAGTGCATTTTTTAATAGCCTTATATTAATTATTGGTTCATTTATTGTTTTAACAAGAGCTATTCCCCGCCTGTTAAGTCCAGAGCCTATTAATGCCGTTGGGGTCATAATATTTGCATTTTTCGGTATAACTGTTAATGGGTTAGCTGCTTTGAAATTAAGTAAAGGAAGTTCTATTAATGAAGAAGTAATTACTTATCATTTTTTAGAAGATGTACTAGGTTGGGTTTCTATTTTAGTAGTTGGTATTATTTATATGTTTAAAAAGATACCAATTTTAGATCCGATCTTATCTATAGCTATTACTTCCTATATATTATATAATGTTTTTAATAATTTTAAAAAGATCTTAAAAATATTTTTACAAGCTGTTCCATCAGATCTTTCTATTGAGGAAATTGAAGAGCTAATTATTAATGAAACAGAGGTTATTACAGTTCATCATACTCATTTATGGAGTCTAGATGGGGAAAATAATCTGTTAAGTACACATATTGTAGTAGAGGATGAAGTAAATAATATTGAAATAAATAATATTAAAGAAAGAATAAGAGATATTCTTTCAAATCATAACATTAATCATGTTACAATAGAAGTAGACTTTAGAAATGAAGTATGTGATGATGAAGAGTGTAATTTAAACGGGAATTATTAGAACAGTTATGGGGGAGATAGAGTGGAAAAGGCTAGTTTAAAAGGCTATTTGTTTCGATTTTCAATAGTTCATGTAATCATATATATATTTATAGCCTTGATTTTTCAAAATTATTTAAATTATAATGAACAGTTTACCTCATCTGTATTATACAATAATTTTAGGAATATTGATTCTAATATAATTAGATTTGCTCCTCTTTTCCAAATAGGCCGAGGGGTATTTATAGGATTAATAATATATCCTATTTACAACTGTATAATAGGTGTTAAATATGGCTGGCTTAGGCTGTTTGCCTTATTATGGGGGTTATCTCTTATAGGTTCAGTTGCAGCCACTCCTGGTTCTATAGAAGGCTTTATTTATACAAAAACACCTTTAATAGAACATCTCTTGGGTTTACCTGAAGTAACTTTACAAACCATGCTTTTTTCTCTGATATTTGTTAAATGGGAAAAGAGAAGATTGAATAAAAAACTTAAAAGACAAGAAATAATTGAAAAAGAGCAAATAGAAG
>CAYSHP010000087.1:0-8964 GCA_964430875.1 uncultured Halanaerobiales bacterium | reverse complement strand
ATAGATAAATTATAAATAAAGAAAATCAGCATATGTAGTTTTCCCTTAAGACTTAACAGTTATAATAAAAAAATCATAGGAAGGGGGCTCACCTTCTTTTTTTTTAAGAGAGAGGTATTGTAATGAGAGTAGAAAAATTAAAAAAGCGAGTATGTAAGAAAATTGAAGAAAATAAAGATGAAATAATTAAAGTAGTAAAAGAAATATATAATACCCCTGAAACAGGTTATAAAGAAACTAAAACTACAAATATTGTAAAGAAATCTTTTAATAATTTAGATTTGAAACCTGAAGATAATATTGCGATCACAGGTGTGAAAGCTACTATAGGTCGCCAGAACAATAACCCTCATTTAGCCGTTTTAGGTGAATTAGATGCTCTTATATGCAGAGATCATCCTGATGCTGACATTATAACAGGTGCTGTGCATGCCTGTGGTCATAACAATCAAATTGGTATAATGCTGGGTGTAGCTTATGGTCTTATTAAAGCAAATATTTTTAATGAATTAAACGGTAAAATAGATTTTATGGCAGTTCCTGCTGAAGAGTTTATAGAAATGGATTATCGGGATGATTTAATCCAAACAGGTGAAATTAGTTTTTTAGGTGGTAAACAAGAGTTGATCAACAGAGGTTACTTCGATGATATAGATTTAGCAATGATGGTTCATTCCCTAGATGTGGGGGATATGAAAGATGTGATTGTTGGTCCAACTGGTAATGGTTTTTTAGGTAAAAAAATACAATTTATAGGACAAGAATCTCATGCTGGCGGCTCTCCTGAGGATGGGGTTAATGCTTTAAATGCAGCCGTCTTGGCTATAAATAATATAAATGCTCAACGTGAAACCTTTAAAGATAATGATAAAATAAGAGTCCACCCTATTATTACTAAAGGAGGAGATGTAGTAAATATTGTACCAAGTGAAGTTAAAATGGAAAGCTATGTACGGGGCAAAACTGTGGATTCAATATTTAATGCTAATAAGAAAGTAAATAGAGCAATTAAAGCGGGAGCAGATGCTGTAGGTGGTGATGTAATAATTAAGGATATTCCTGGTTATTTACCCATGCTTAATTATGAAAACTTAATGAATTTATTTGAAAAAAACTTAGAGGGGATTATACCTAAAAATAGAATAATTAGACAGAAGTCTTTTTCTGGATCTTTTGATATGGGTGACCTCTCTCATATAATGCCTGTATTACATCCGTTTTTTTCAGGTGTAAGGGGAAGTTTACATACCCGCAACTTTAAAATAGTAGATTATGATTTGGCTGTTATTAAACCAGCAAAGGCTTTAGCGAAAACAATAATTGATATTTTAAGTAAACAAGATTATTTATTTGATCAGTTTAAAAAACCTCCTTTTAATAAAGCTGAATATCTTGAAATTCTAAGTAAAATGAGGACTAATGAATAAATTGTATTTATTAATTAGAGGTGTTATAATAATGATGGTATTAGCAATATCTTGGTGGTGTTTTAATGAATAAAATCAAAATTCCTGCTTATGGAAAAATAAACTTATTTTTAGATATAAAAAATCTACGAGATGATGGATACCATAATTTAGAAATGGTCTTACAAACAATCAAATTACATGATAATATTATGATCTCTGCTAGAAGAAAAGGAATAAATATTTCTACTAATAGCAAAGAAATACCTACAGATGAAAATAATTTAGCTCATAAAGCAGCTACAGTTGTTTTAGAAAGGGCTGAAATCAATAAAGGGGTTAATATTCATATTGAAAAAAATATTCCTGTAGCAGCCGGTTTAGCAGGTGGTAGTACTGATGCAGCTGCTGTAATAAAAGGTTTAAATAAACTTTTTGCTTTAGATTATAGCTATGAGAACCTACATAAGTTAGCGGCCGGAATTGGTAGTGATGTTCCTTTTTGTCTAAAAGGCGGTACAGCTTTTGCTAGTAAACGAGGTGAACAATTAGAATACTTACCTTCTCTTAAAAAGAAATGGGTTATTCTTATTAAACCGCCTAAAATTGTTAGTACAAAAGAAATTTATCAACTTTATGATGAAATGAAGGTTGATAAAAATATTCCTGTAAAAAAATTACTGGCGATAATTAAAAAAAGAAAAGAAATTAATATAAAAGATGGCTGGGCTAATGTATTAGAACCAGTTACAAAAAAAATAGTAAAAGATGTGGCTGTAATTGAATCTAAACTATTCGATTATGGTTTTGATTTTACTATGATGACTGGTAGTGGGCCTACTGTCTTTTCTTTAATAGATCAAGATGAGATAGAGAAAGCTAAACAGGTAATAGACAATTGGGAAAGAGATCAGGACTTTATTACTTTAACACAAACTTTTAAATAAGTTGATCCTGTGAATGTTGATTGGGGGTTTTGGAGATGAAATTTGATGCACTGGTAATAGCGGGTGGAAAGAATGATGGACCTTTAAAAGAATTTTCCGATAAAAAATATGAGTCATTAATTGAAATTGCGAATAAACCAATGGTTCAACATGTCTTAGAAGCAGTTGAAAGGGTAGAAGTTATAGAAAATATTATTATGGTTGGCCCTGAAAAGCTTAATGAGGTAACAAGTAAAGAATATAATATAATAAGGCCAGAGGGTACTTTAGTAAACAATATAAAAAGAGGTATAGAATCTTTAAATGAAAATCACCATATAATTATCCTAACCTCAGATATTCCATTAGTAACATCTGATATCATTAAAAACTTTATTAAAAGTTGTCAAAAAGAAAAAGAACATGATTTTTTCTACCCTCTAATTTCAAAAGAAAATAATTTAAAAAAATATCCTGAGGTAGAAAGAACTTATGTACATTTAAAGGAAGGCACCTTTACCGGTGGTAATGTAGTTATGGTAAGTCCTAGTATAATTCAAGGACCCTTAGATTGGTATGATAAATTATTATCATTAAGAAAAAAACCTTTTAAAATGAGTCAAATGTTAGGTTTAAAGATCATTATTAAGTTTATTTTTAGACAATTAACAATTCCTGAGTTGGAAAAGAAAATGTCAAGTATGATCGGCCATAAGTGTAAAGCACTGATTGTGAATTATCCAGAAATTGGATTTGATGTAGATAAACCTAGTGATTTAACGTTGATGAGAGAAAAATATTTAAAATCTTAACTAATTATAGTTGATATTTGATTTTATATTGTTATAATAAAATACATATAATTATAAAAAAAAAGTAGAGGAGTAGTGAGTAGCTTATGAGCAGAATGTCCAAAAGAGATGTTTTAAAAAAAGCAGATGAATTGAATGTAAAGTTTGTTAGATTGCAGTTTGTTGATATTCTAGGTATTATAAAAAATGTGGCTATTACTATTGACCAATTAGAAACAGCTCTTAATGGAGAAATAATGTTTGATGGTTCTTCTATTGAAGGTTTTACTAGGATTCATGAATCTGATATGTATCTAAAACCAGATTATGATACTTTTGCTATTTTCCCTTGGCACAAAGAAGAAGGGTCTATTGCCCGACTGATGTGTGATGTATATACTCCTGAGGGAGAACCTTTTATTGGTTGTCCAAGAACCACCTTAAAAAAAGTAATAAAAGAAGCAGAAGAAATGGGCTATGAAATGCACGCCGGGCCTGAACCGGAATTCTTTTTATTTGAGAAAGATAATGATGGTAATCCTACCACAATAACAAATGATAATGGTGGTTACTTTGATCTTTCTCCTGTTGATTTAGGAGAAAAGGCTAGAAGAGATATTGTTTTAGCCTTACAAGAAATGGACTTTGAAGTAGAAGCTTCTCATCATGAAGTAGCGCCCGGACAACATGAGATCGATTTTAAATATACACCTGTTTTACAGACTGCTGACAATGTGGCTACTTTTAAATTTGTCACAAAAAGAATTGCTATGGAACATAATTTGCACGCAACCTTTATGCCGAAACCTATCTTTGGTGAAAATGGTTCTGGTATGCATGTTCATCAATCTTTATTTAAGGATGGGAAAAATGCTTTTTATGATCCGGAAGATGAGTTAGGTCTAAGTGAGATTGCCTACCATTATATTGGGGGATTACTTAAACATTCCAAAGCCTTTACAGCAATAACTAATCCAATTATAAATTCATATAAAAGACTTTTACCTGGCTATGAAGCACCGGTTTATATAACCTGGTCAACTCAAAACAGGAGTGCGCTAGTTAGAGTGCCTTCTGCAAGAAAAGATGCTACTAGATTAGAACTTAGAAACCCAGATCCATCTGCTAACCCATACTTAGCAATGGCAGTTACTTTAAAAGCTGGTTTAGATGGAATAAAAAATGAGATTGATCCTGGAGAACAAACTACAGATAATATATTTGATTTAGATTCTATAGAAAGACAACAAAGAGGAATTGATAGTCTGCCTGGCGATATTATGAAGGCAGTTGAATATTTAAATAATGATAAAGTAATAAAGGATACATTAGGTCAACATATTTATGAACATTTCGTAGTAGCAAAAGAAGTTGAGTGGCATGAATACGGCACAAAAGTTCATAATTGGGAACTTGACCAATACTTAATGAAATATTAATTATCTGGAGGTTTTAGTATGAGAGGTGACATAAAATATCAAATCAGAAATCTTTCTCTTAATAATTTAAGCACTCGCCTCATATCATTTTTGGCTATGTTTACAGCTTTTGTGGCTGTTGGTACTTATTTGCATATTCCTGGTCCTAGTTCTTCATATTTTAATTTAGGAGAAGTTGCCATCTATATAGTTGCTTTGATATTTGGCAGCAGAGCGGGTGGAATAGCAGGTGCTTTAGGTTCATCACTGATGGATATATTTTTGGGATATTCGCTCTGGGCTCCTTTCACCTTTATCATAAAAGGTTTAGAAGGTTTTCTAGTAGGTAAACTTGCTAAAGAAGGAGATATAAAAAGCAATATTTTTGCCATAATTATTGGTGGGAATATTATGGTTATAGGATATGCGATAACTAAAGGTATTTTAATTAGTTGGCCGGCTGTTATTCCAGAAATTGGAATAGACTATGCTCAGATGATTATTGGGGGCTTAGTAGCCTTACCTTTATCAAGACAGATAAACAACTTATTATCTTGACAATATAAAATGATTCTGTTATACTTCTAACGGTTAATCATGGTACTTTAAATTAGATTTGAGGTTTTTTTAAATGACTCCCTATGTTAGTGATACAGATTTATATAGATTTAAATTAGCTTTAATTCTGGGAAATGGTAACAGGTTAAGGAAAATTATGAGAAAGTTTCCGACAGAAAAGAAGTTTAAAAATGCTAGCTCAGTAGAGTTAGCAGATGTGATTGGTATTAATGATCCTCAATCAGAAATTTTATCTCAATTAATAAATATAGATGAAGTTTTTAATAAAATGGTTACTTTTAAACCTGACCAAAGATGGAGTAAAAGACCTAATGCTACAAAGATTATGGGTATTGATACAGAATATTTAAAAAGTGAACTCGACTGTATTCAATATACTGTAATGGATGAATTTAAAATAATTGATAATGGTTTTATTTTTACTAATAATAAGTTAGCTCCTTCAGTTACTATCAAAGAGGGTATTGATTTTTTAAAAGAAGTTATAAACAGACATAACCCTGAATTAATAGTAGGTCATAACTTTAATTCTGATATAAGTATTTTAGAAAATGCCTATATGCGGGATATTCCTGAACTATATTACTACGATGATACCATGAACTTGATGCAGTGGAGTAATTTATCAAATATTATGGGCAGTTCCGGTTTGAATAAAGTTGTAACCAACTTATTCAATTTAGAAGTTGTAGATCTTTTTACAGCTTATGACAATTTAAGTTTACTCATGGAATATGGTATTAAAGATACAATTTACCCTATTTTGATCAGGCATTTTGTAATAAATGATGAAATGCCCGATTTGAATATTAATTTTGAAATAAATAATGTAATTAAAGATGAAAATAGAGATCTCTTAAAAAGTACTTCGATTAATTTGTAAGGGGGATTGGAAATGTCAGATCTACTGACAATTGTTTTGGCTGCTGGTAAGGGTACTAGAATGAAGTCTGATAAAAATAAGGTGTTACATAAAATAGCTGGTAAAGAAATGGTCAACCATGTAATAGATACGGCTACACAAATTTCTTCTTCAGTAGTATGCATTGTAGGGCATCAAGCAGAAGCAGTCAAAGAAGCTGTTAATGCTCAAAATGTTGAGTACAAATTACAGGCTGAGCAGTTAGGTACCGGCCATGCTGTGATGCAAGCTGAAGAAAACATTAAAAAACATAGTGGTGATGTTTTAATTCTTTATGCAGATATACCTTTAATTAAGCTTGATACTATTAACGAGATGCAAGATTTTCATGTTAAGAATGCAGCCGATTTAACAATAATGACAACCCTCTTAAAAAATCCAACTGGATATGGTAGAATAATAAAAAATGAAGATTCTCAAATAGTTAAAATTGTAGAAGAAGATGATGCAGATAAAAACGAAAAGATGATAAATGAAATAAATAGTGGTATAATGTGTATTGATAGTAAGAGACTTAACCATGCTTTAGATATTTTGGATAATGATAACGCTCAAAATGAATATTATTTGACTGATATAGTTGATCATATAAAAGATAAAAAAGGTAAAATTTTGCCATTTAAAATAGAAGATTCTGTAGAAATAACAGGTGTAAATGACAGAGTTAACTTATCAAAAGCAGAAAAGGTATTAAGAAATAGAATAAATAAAAGGCATATGAAAAATGGTGTAACTATAATAGATCCAGACACTACATATATAGATGAAAATGTTGAAATTGGTTCTGATACAGCTGTCTATCCTTTTACTTATATTGAAGGAGATACCAAAATTGGCCGACATAATGAAATTAAACCTCACAATCATATTATTGACTGCAAAATAGGTAATAATAATATTATTAAAAATAGTAATGTTATCAAAGATAGTGAAATTGAAAACGAATGTAGTATTGGTCCATTTGCTCATATTAGACCGGGTTGTATAATAACAGACGGTGTAAAAGTGGGCGACTATGTAGAGCTTAAAAAAGCTAAAATAGGTAATAATACAAAGGTTCCTCACCTTGCTTATGTAGGTAATGCCGAGCTAGGAGCTGAAACAAATGTAGGTGCAGGTACTATCTTTGCTAATTATGATGGAGTTAATAAACATAAAACAATCATAGGGGACTCAGTATTTATCGGCAGTAACTCTACTCTTGTGGCACCTCTCAGAATTAAAGACAGAGGGAAAACAGGTGCAGGTGCCGTAGTAACTAAAGATGTAGAAGAAGATACTACAGTAATAGGAGTTCCTGCCCGTGAATATATGAAAAACAAATAGGAATAGAGGGGGATAATATGTCGACTTATAGTGATAAGTTAAAAATATTTGCTGGAAATTCCCATCCAGCCTTAGCTGAGGATATCTGTGAGTATTTAGGTACCGAGCTTTTAGATGCCCGTACTAAAAGATTTGCAGATGGTGAGGTTAGTGTTGAGATTAATGAAACCGTAAGAGGTGCAGATGTTTTTATTATCCAACCAACAAGCCCACCTGTTAATGAAAATATTATGGAACTTTTAGTAATTGTAGATGCTTTGAGAAGAGCTTCTGCAAGAAGGATAACTGCAGTTGTTCCTTATTATGGTTATGCCAGACAGGATAGGAAGGCAAAACCTAGGGATCCAATTACTGCAAAATTAATAGCTAATATTTTAACTGCTGCGGGAGCAAGAAGATTACTTTCAATTGACTTACATGCCCCACAAATTCAGGGCTTTTTTGATATCCCGGTAGATAATCTTTATGCTGCTCCGTTAATGATCGATTATTTCAGGAAAAAGGAGTTAGAAAATCTGACAGCAGTTGCTCCTGATGTAGGCTCAGTTAAAAGAGTTAGATCTATTGCTGAAACTTTGAATATTCCGATGTCTATTATTGACAAAAGAAGACCTAAACCCAATGTAGCAGAAGTGATGCATGTTGTTGGACAATCTAATATCAAGGATTCAAATGTTATTTTATTTGATGATATTATTGATACCGGTGGAACTATAACACAGGCTGCTAATGCCCTGAAAGAAAATGGTGCTAAAAAAGTATTTGCCTGTGCCAGTCACGGATTATTCTCAGGACCTGCTATTGAGCGTATGAAAAAATCAAGTATTGATGAAGTTATTGTTACAGATTCAATCCCCCAAAAAAATAGTGAGGGTTTAGAAAACTTAACTGTACTTTCTTTGGCTCCTCTAGTAGGAGAAGCTATTGATAGAATTTTTAAAGATTTATCTGTAAGTGTATTATTTTAATATTATTAAGGAGTGAATTATGTCATGCACAGATACAGTATTGATGTAGAAAAAAGAGAAAAAACTGGTAAAGGAGTTGCTCGTAAACTTAGAAAAGAAGGTTTAATTCCTGGTGTTGTTTATGGTAGAAATAGAGAACCTCAGGCATTAACAGTTGATCCTGATGACTTAAAAGGCAAACTTTATAGTAATGCTATTATTGATTTGAGTATTGATGGTGAAGAAGAAACAGTAATGATTAAAGATTTTCAAAAAGATGTAATAAAAGAAGATATTATTCATGTTGATTTTCAACATATTGCTATGGATGAAACAATCAGTATTACTGTTCCTATTAAATTAGTTGGAGATGCACCTGGTGTTAGAGAAGGTGGCGTACTACAACAACTAATGAGAGAAGTTGATATTGAAGTACTACCAACTGACATTCCAGATGAAGTTGAATTGGATATCAATGAATTAACCCTTAGTGATTCTTTAGAAGTATCCGATTTAGAAGTTCCTGAAGAAGTTACTATTCTTAATTCTCCTGAAGATGTAATCGTGACAATTGTTGCACCTTCCGAAGAAATAGAAGAAGAAGAGGAAGAAGAACTCGAAGAAGAATTCATCGAACCAGAAGTTATCG
>CAYSHP010000086.1:0-9116 GCA_964430875.1 uncultured Halanaerobiales bacterium | reverse complement strand
TTTATATTAAATGTTTATTACCTTACTCCTGCTTTAATTTCTTATTAAATTCATAAAGTTTTTCAAAAAGATTTAGCACCCGACTCAGGTCTGCTGACATAAAAGTCAGGTTCTTTATCAAATTCATCTTTGTACATGTTTTTTATATGGTTTATAATTTCACTTTTATATTTTTTTTCTATTAAATTTACAGTACATCCACCAAAACCAGCTCCCGTCATGCGTGCTCCGAGTACACCTTTTGTCTCTAAGGCCTTATCTACTAAATAGTCTAACTCATCACAGCTTACTTCATACTCATTTTTTAAACTAAGATGAGAAGCATACATTAATTTTCCGGCTTTTTCATAGTTACCATCTTCTAAACTATCAGCAAAATCTAAGACTCGCCTATTTTCTGTTAATACATGGGTAGCCCTTTTATAATCAGTTTCATTTAATTTATCTTCATATCTAAATAGTTCATTTATATTAATATCACGTAAACTAGTTATTTCTTCTTCGAAATTTTTATTAAAGTAATTAACAACATTATTGCATTGTTTACGGCGTAAATTATATTCAGAATCAACTAAGCCTCGCTGAACCTTTGAATCTATGATAAGAAATTGATAATTTTTGTTTTTAATAGGAACTTTATTATAATCATAACTTTCACAGTCAATTAATAATGCATTATCTTTTTCTCCTAGACAAGAGATATATTGATCCATAATCCCACACTCTACACCTACATAATTATTTTCAGCTTTTTGAGCCAATTTGGCCATTTTAACTGGACTGATATCGTAATTGTTAAGATCAGATAATGCATATATGGTGACTACTTCTAAAGCAGCTGAAGAACTAAGTCCAGCTCCCTGAGGAATATCACCTGAAAATACCATATTGAACCCTTTTAGTTTAAATCCTTCTTTTTGTAATTCACTTACTACCCCAATAATATAGTTAGACCAGCTATCTTCAGTATTGAATTTGAGCTTATTTGTATCTGTTGTATAAAATTTATCTAAATCAATTGAATATAAATTAATCTTTTTATCCTCTCTTAACTGGATATAAGCATAAATTCTTCTATCAATTGCCATAGGAAGTACAAACCCATTATTATAATCAGTATGTTCTCCTATTAAATTAACACGTCCGGGTGCAAAGAAAAACCCATCTCTTTTTTTTGTATTGTTAAAATTATTTTTATAGTGTTCTTTTAAAATATCTTTTTGCATAATTATCACCTACTTTTTACAAATTTCTAATGGTTTAGTGTTTCTCAATTCTGATGCTTTATTTTCTGGTAAAGAACCATTAACAAAAGCACCTGCTCCAGATTCACTACCAGCTAAATACTTTAGTTTATCTTTTGTCCTATAAGGTGGGTAAAACTCCATATGAAAATGAGAATAATCTTTTGTTCCCTTAATAGCCGGTTCTTGATGAATTGCCATAATATAGGGAAATTCAAAACCGAATAAATTATCATACTTTTTAATGACAGTTTTTAAAATACGAGCCAGATCATTTATATGATCTTTATTAAATTCTGCAAAGGATGTAAGATGACCATTGGCATATATATTAATTTCATAGGCATAACGAGCAAAAAAGGGAACTAAAGCTGTAAAAGAATCATTTTTTACAACTATTCTCTCATTTTGATATAATTCCTGTTTTAAAACATCACAGTAAAGACAATGGCCAGTTTCTTTTAAATGTTCCTTACTATTGTCTAATTCTTTTTCTATTACAGGTGGAATATCTGGATAAGCATAAATTTGCCCGTGTGGATGTTGTAAAGTAACGCCTACTTCTTCACCCTTGTTTTCAAAAATATAGACATAATCAATATACTCTTTGGAACTTAAGTCTTCATAACGGTCTTTCCAAACTTTTATTAATTTAACAAAGCGACTTAAAGGTTTTTTAGACATTACTCCATCATGGTCTGAAGTAAATAAGACTACTTCACAGATTCCTTTTGAATCTTTAACAGGTGTAAGTTCTGTACCTTCCACAACCGGATTTCGAGGATTTCTTTCTAAAGATGGAAATTTATTTTCAAAAACGACTAAATCATAATCAGGACGTGGTACTTCAGTTTCAAATCCTCCAGGCTCAGTTGGACATAATGGGCAGTAATCTTCGGGAGGATTAAAAGTTCTATCTTGACGGTGAGTTGCTGTAATTAACCACTCTTTTAATATGGGATTCCATCTCATCTCAGACATTTAATTGTTTTCCTCCTTATTGTTGTTTTTTTCATTTTCTTCGAATGTATAATAATACATTAATCTACCATCTTCTTTTTTTACTTCTTCTTTTTTCATTTTCATTTTAAAAACCACCTTTCTGATGCCAGTTCCAAGCTGTTTGAATTATTGTTTCTAATTCTGGATAATCAGCTTGCCAATTTAATTTTTCTTTAATTTTTTTCGAACTTGCAATTAAAACAGCTGGATCACCCGGTCTTCTATCACTATTTTCAGCTGGTATTTCTTGGCCGGTTACTTCTCTTGCTGTTTCAATTACTTCTTTGACCGTATAGCCTTCTCCATTACCAAGATTATATATATTACTATCTTTTCCTTTAAAAAGGGCTTTTAAGGCAAGAGTATGGGCAGTTGCTAAATCATTAACATGAATATAGTCTCTTACACAGGTACCATCTCTTGTATCATAGTCATTTCCAAAAATATATAACTTTTCTCTTTTACCTAAAGCAGTATCTAATACTAATGGTATGAGATGAGTTTCCGGATCATGATCTTCTCCAATCTTACCACTTGGGTCAGCTCCAGCTGCATTAAAATAACGCAGGGAAATAAAATTTAAATCAAATAGATTATCATATCTTTCCATAACCTTTTCAAAGAAATATTTGCTTTCTCCATAGGGATTACCTGGTCTAATAGGATGATCTTCTTTGATAGGAATTTGTTCAGGTTCACCATAGACAGCAGCAGTTGAAGAAAAAACTATATTATTTACATTATGTTCTTGCATTACATCTAGTAGTTTGATTCCATTATCTAAATTGTTATGGTAATATTTACCTGGGTTTTCCATTGATTCACCTACCAAGCTATCTGCTGCTAGATGGACCACTGCCTCAATTTCATTATAACTAAAAACTTCATTCAAAAAGTCTATATCTTTAATATCTCCTACAATTAATTTTCCATCTAACACAGCTTTTTTATGACCTTTTTGTAGATTATCAACTGTTAATACATCAAAATCATTTTCAACTAGGTCTTTAACAACATGGCTGCCAATATATCCGGCACCCCCGGTTACTAATATACTCATTAAATTTCCTCCTTACTGTAAAAATATTTTTCTAATATTGAAAAGGCTGCCCCCACTGCTCCTGCAATCTTATTATAATCAGTGAATTCAATTGGTGAAAAATCTTCATCTTTATTTAAAGAATTTTCAATCACAAAAGAATTTAAATAAGGTTCAAGCCTATCTTTAATATCAAGAAAGTCTCCTCCAATAATAATTTCATTGGGGTTCAATAGATTAATAATATTTACTAATGCTAATCCAAAGTATCTACTTATATACTTTAAAATGGCCTTAGTGTTTTTTCCATCAGAATTGATAATATTACACAGTTTGTGCCAATTACTTATTTTAATATCCATTAAATTATCAGCATATTCTATTAAGTTATTTTTAGAAACCATTGCTTCTAGACAACCTCTATTACCACAATTACAAAGTGGTCCGTCCTCTTTTACAATTATATGGCCAATTTCACCGGCTAAAAAGTCTTTACCGTAGATTAACCTATTATTTAATACTACTGCTGCTCCAATCCCAGAACCAGTATTTATGTAAATAAAGTTATCCTTTTGCTTCCAGCGTTCTGCTCTAGCCATCATCCTAACATCATTATCAACTTTAATAGGCAGTTCATATATTTTATCTAATTTGGCTAAAATATTTTTGTTTTTCCATTTATAATGAGGAGCAAACTTAGAAACACCTTTAATAGGATCAACTATACCATGAATTCCTATACCAATTCCTTTAATTCTATCTTTATTTCCGTCATTAAAAATCGAAGTTGTTATTTCTTTCGTTTTTTTAAGAAAGTTACCTAATGTTAAATTTTTTATTTCTTTTTTTCCTTTAAATTCAATTTTTCCTTCTAAATTAACTAAAGCATATCTAATTGAATTTATACTCCAATTAATTCCAATAACTTTAATATCTTTACCATTCAATTTAAGAAAAACTGGTCTTCTGCCTCCTTTTGATTTTCCTCTATCACTTTCTATAATTAATTTATTATCAATTAAATCATTAACTATATTAGTTACAGTAGCTGGAGACAAACCGGTTTTCTCTGCAATATCAGCCCTTGATATCTGTAAATTTTGTTTAATTATTTTCAAAACCTCTTTTTCATTCCGGGTTTTCATAATATCAAAACTTGTTGGGCGGGACATTTTCCTCACCAACTTTCTTTATTTATTAAATTAACTAACTAAATAGTATCATAATTTTTGATTTTTGTAAAATTTTTAGAAATTATTTATTGCATATTTATGTGTGCAGTTGTATAATTATGATAGGAATTAGAAATTTTTTTGTTGCTATTTATAAGGGATAAATGCTTTTCAAAAATGTCTGACAGTTAGATTTACACTTTCTTAAAAGTATCAAACCTTTTCATTTTTTGTCTCCTTTTCATTAGTTGATTTGTTGTTTTCTAAAATTATTTTTCTCTCTTTTTAAGCTAATTCCTGAGAGATTAAAACTAATGAATAAGGAGGTGAAATTCTTTTTTCTTACTTTAAAATGAGGAGGATTTTCAATGAGTACTAAAAAGAAAGTGTTTGTTGTTTTTTGGGCAACTTTAATTATTATGTTTTTATTGGCAGGCAGTCTGATGGCTGACTATAATAAATTTAAAGGAGCTTCCCAAGTTAAGTCATTAAAATTTGGGCTTTCGGATGATGTTCAGGATGAAAGAGTTAAACGTATCGCTTTGATCAAAAACTTAAAATTTGGGCTTTCAGATGTTGTTCAGGATGAAAATATTAAACGTGTCGCCTTAATCAAATCCTTAAAATTTGGGCTTGATGATGATATTAAAGTCTGCTGCGGATGGTCCAACACATGTGACAAAGAAGCTAAAATGGCACTCTATAAAAGTTTCAACAAATTACATCCAGACATCAAGATAGTTGAAACATATACTAGCGGGAAAAACTATAATGAGGAAATGAAATTACATCTGCTTACCGATAGTCTACCTGATACCTTTGAAATAGTGCCTGGAGCTACCTTTATAAACACATACGTGGAAGGCAATAGAGTGGCGCCCCTTACCTCTAAAATGGAGAAATGGGGACTAAAAGATAAGATTAGACCAGAATTACTGGAGATGTGTAGTTATAACGGAGAAATATATGCATTACCAATTAGTGTTAATTTTGGCAACTTTATCTTTTGCAATGAAGAAATTGTCACAACTAATGAGATATTAACTACTATTCATATCAGAAGTGTCTATGAATTTATAGAAGCTCTAAAAGTTTTAGATAAAAACAATATTACTCCCCTGGCTTTAGGTACTAAAGATGAATGGTCAGCTACTATGCTTTATGAAGCAATTGTAAATTCTCTACTTGGTCCCGATAAATACAGAAAACTTTGGAATGGAGAAGTTTCATTTGATGACCCTGAAATAAGAGAAACCCTTGTTGCTTTTAGAGATATGACTAGATATATTAATGATAACCACTCTGATTTAACCTGGCAAGAAGCAGCAGATTTAGTTCATGATAATAAAGCAGGCTTTATTATTACAGGCGACTGGGTAGAAGGTTACTTTAATTCACTTGGCTGGCAACCTGGGGTAGATTATAGCTGGATAAAAACAAGCGGAAGCGGCCTTGTTTCAATACCGGATGCCTTTTGTCTCTCAACACAGGCCTGTAATTCTGAAACAGCCCTGGCCTGGTTAAAAAATATTTCCTCAATATCAACTCAGAAAGAAATTAATCAAATAAGAGGTTCTATTCCCGCCCGTACAGATATAATTAAAGGGGATTTTGACATGTATCAAATTGAGGCAATGTTAGATTATAGCAGAAAAGATCTTTTACCTTCTGTTGCACATGGATTATATTTCCCGGAAGATACAACTCATAAGATTAATGAAATCTTTTTGAATTTATTAGAAGATGGAGATATAGAAAAAGCACAATTAGAACTTAAATCAATCGTTACTTAATAAAATATATTTATTTAGCCTCCTATTTTTTGGAGGCTCTTTTTTTTAGCCAAATATTTTAATAAAAAAATTATATCGAATTATCTTAATGTTATTGCTTACTTCTTAAAGGTAAGCTCAAGTAGTTTTATATAAAAATTATATGCTATTTAAAAATTGATAGGTTTTTACCCTACCGGCTATTTATAATAAAAATAAATTAAAGACTACCAATTATATTAGTTACAGTAGCCGGAGAAAAGTCTGTTTTCTCTGCAATATCAATCCTTTTTATCTGTAAATTTTCTTTAATTATTTTCAAAAACTCTTTTTATTTATTGGTTTTTATAATATCAAAACTTGATGGGAGGATCATTTTCCTCACAAACTTTATTTATTTAATAATTTTTTCAATAAATAGCATTATAATTTCTTTATTGTATAAAACCGAACTAATTATTATTACTTAACAGTTAAATAAAAAGAGCTTTTTGTATTATCCGTTGCATATATATATTTTTGGATGTATAATTAGTTATAAGAAAAAATGTGCTCACTTAAACTTGTTCTTTAGATATTTTCTATTATTATTATATACCTTAAATATTCGTTCTTTCCTATTCTTAATTCTTATCCCGTTAATCAATTTTAATATCTTTAAACCTCCTTTCTATAAAAATTATTTCAATACTTGTCAATATTAAATGAAATTAATTTGAAAGGGGGTATTTATATTGAAAATATATAAAGTGTTATTTCTATTACTGATTATTCCTCTTTTTATTATTCTCACTTTCTTACCTATTCACTTAAATGCTAAGCCTTTATTATTTGAACCGGAAAAAACAATTGAAATTCACTGTGTTTGGACCGGTGGTTGTGAAGGGTCTGCAAGAAGTGAATTATTTAAAAAATTCGAAAGAAAATTTCCATCTGTGAGAATTATTCATGCTAATATAACTTGTTCTAATAACTACTTGAAAGATAAACTTTTAATTGAAAGAATATTACAGGGAAATCCTCCTGATACGTTTCAAGTCCATGCAGGTAATGAACTAATAAATAATTTTGTATTAACTGGTATTGTGCAACCAGTAACCACATTACTCAAAGATATGGACATAATTAAAAAAATTAATCCTCAATTATTAGATATATGTAGTTATGAAGGAAAAATTTATGGGGTTCCGCTCACAATGCACCGGGGTAATTTATTATTTTATAATAAAAAGATATTGCAAAAATATAATATTGAGCCTCCAAAAAATATATATGAAGTTATAACTTCTATGGATAAAATTGAAAAAAAAGGTATTATTCCTTTAGCAGTTGGTAACTTAAATGATAGTAGTTTGCTGCATATCTTTGAAAATATTATGTTGGAAACATTAGGTATATACTCCTATCAAAGCTTTTGTAATGGTGAAATTTTGTTCGATGATCCGGCAATAATAGAAACAATCAAGTTATTTAAAAAAACCACTTCATACATGAATCAAAATTATAATCAAATTAATTGGCAGCAAGCTGTTGATATGGTTTATAAAGGAGAAGCCGCTTATCTATTTATGGGAGACTGGGCTTTAAATTACTTTAAATCACTCGGAGCCATACCAGGAGAAGATATTGACTGGAGATTTATAGGTTCTTCTAGTTATTTTATACTAATAAGTGATATTTTCACCTTACCTAAGAACTGTAATAATAGTAAATATGCAAAAGAATGGTTGAAGTTAATTGCTAATAAAAAAGTACAAACTAATTTTTGTAAAATCAAGGGCACCACATCCCCACGTTTAGATATTATATCAAATTATAATAATACCTATTTATCTGAAAAAGATAATGATTCGAATAAACATATGTATATTTATTTCCCTTCTATGGCCTTTGGAGGAGCTTCATCAGACAATCTAGTTTTCATTTTAAAAAAACTTCTAGTTAATTTTGTGGATAAAAAGAACTAAAAAAAATGCATACAACATTTAATTTTGCCTATATCGGTAGATAAATTTTACTTATTTTTTCCATAAATAATATTTATATAACTTGTGTAATTTCTATAACAGGTGTATAATTAAATTGGAATTAGCGTTTAATATATTTGTTATTTAAAAAAATGGCCAAGATATTTTTAAGATACTTTTCCTATCTTATTATGATTTTCATCTTATTCTTACCCCTTTTTAAAACAAACCCACTATAAGTTTCTTTTACTCCCCTTTTCTATATTATTACCTTATAAAAACTTTTAATAATTTTACATCTATTAATGTGACTAATTCCCTTTTACCGTAAATAAGTAATTAGTCGGGAGGTGGTAAAGGGTTTGTTTAATATCTATTTAAATAAAGGGGGTATATCTCAATGAGAATTTATTTAGTTTTAATTCTGGTGTTTATCTTGATACTTACTTTCACAATTAATATCTTAGCAAAACCACTCTTTTTGGAACCAGTAGAATTTACAGAAGATTATGATGAAATATATGCTTATATAGAAACAATTGAATCTTTTAGGTATGTTGAAACTACCGCTGTGGCTTACAAAATAAGTGGTTTTGGGCATGCTTTAGATACTTCAGAATTCACTGCTTTTTGATTTGGTTATAGTTATATTTTTTAAATGTCTCTATAAATTTTAAAAATATAACTATCATTAACATAATATCGAAAAGATTGATATCTTTTATTAATAAGTCCCCAACTAAATGGGGACTTGTTTTTTTAAAAAGGGAGGGTTTACTATGCTAAAAAATATATTTTTAACTCTCATATTTATAATACTTATTGTTATGAGTTTAAATACTGCTATTAAAGCAAAACCATTATTTTGTCAACTTCTCCCACCTAATCATAAACAAGATTAAAAAGGAGCTTGTTAAATA
>CAYSHP010000085.1:0-9544 GCA_964430875.1 uncultured Halanaerobiales bacterium | reverse complement strand
TATTTTATTAAACTCAATGATGAATTCTAATTAAAATATTTTTGACTTTGTTTTAATTATATATTTAAGTTACTCTCAAAATATTAGAGAGGTGAAAAATATGAACAACAATTTTAAAAATCAATTTAAAGACTTAAAAATAGGTTCCCATCTTGCTCTACTATATAAAAGTCAAGAGGAATGGGTAAAAGCTGTTTCTGAATTTATAACTGCAGCTATTGAGAAAGATGAAAAAGTGCTTCATGTTAATGGTGAATTTTCAGCTGATTTTGTAAAGAACAAGCTTAAAGATAATGATATTGAGGTAAATAACCTGATTGAAAAAGGTGAGTTATTATTTTTAAACAGAGATGAGATCTATAATAATGATTTTAATATCAATAAAATTTTAAATTCACTTAAAGAAGAAGCAAACAAAGCGTTAACAGAAGGCTATTCTTGTCTAAATATAACAGGTGAAATCAGCCAAATTTTAAAACAAAAAAATAGTTTCCATAAAATAGTTAATTATGAGAAACAGGTTGATAAAGAATTATTCAATAAATATCCGATTAAAGCTTTATGTAGTTATAATATGGGATTATTTGATGAACAGTTGATAAAAAATATCATAAAATTACATCCTTATATATTATGGAATAATTATATATATCAAAATCCTTATTATATTTCCCTAGAATCATTTGATAATCAAAATATTTATAAAAAAGAATTAGATGAATGGTTAAATAATATTAAAAATTACCATGCAGAGAAAGAAATGCATAATAGAAATCTTGCAGAGGAAAAAAGTAAATTCGAATTCATTTTCAATGAAATCGGTGAAGCTTTATTTATCCAAGGTTTTTGGAAGGATAGCTATTCAAAATTCAAATTAGTTAATAAAAAAGCATGTAATCTTTTGGACTATACAAAAGATGAGTTATTAAATAAAAGGCCAATGGAAATTATCGAGGAAGATGACTTAAATAAATTAAGGCAAGATGACCTAAAAGAGAAGTTATTAGATGGTCAAGAAGTTAAATTCAATGTTAATATAGTTACAAAATATGGAGAAAAAATACCAGTTGAAAACAAATCACATGTTTTTGAATACCAGGGTGAAAAATTAGTTTTAACGGTAACTAGAGATAAAAGAGAAAGTATCAAAAAACAAAAAAAGTTAAAGAAACAATATAATGAAATTAAAGAAAAAAATCAAAGATTAGAAATATTAAATAAAAGATTAAATAATTTATTAAATATAATAACAGAGTTATCAAAATATAGTATTGAGGATGAAGTTAAATTCCTTAAAAGATTATTTAGGACTGCCTTTGAAATTGTACCACAAGCAAATCTTGGTAGTGTATATATATATAAGGAGAACCAAGTAAATTTTCTTGACACCATCGGTCATGATATCAATAAATTAAATAGTGCTCAAATACCGGTCGAAAACTTCCGTAAATATGGACAAGTTGTAAGAGAAGATAATATTAATGGGGATTTAGACCAAAGAGTATCTAATAAAAAATTAGATTTATTTAATAAGGGAACTGAGCCAATAAAAGAAACTCTAACCTTTGATATCGAAGGTATAGAAGGTTATATTGGTGGAATCAGTTTGGATATAAAAGTAGGAAGCAATAATACATTTAATGATATTAGTTTGAATATATTTTCGGCCTTTAAAGATATTGCCGACTCTTTTTATAAGATACAAAATTATGATAAATTAAGAGGGGATTTCACAAAAGAATTGGCTTTATCCTTAATTCATATGCTTGAATTTCATGACCAATACACAAATGGTCACTCTGAAAATGTTGCTATCTTGGCCAGTGATTTTGCTGAATATTTGAACTTAGAACAAAAAGAAATATCAAGAATTTATTGGGCTGGCTTGGTTCATGATATAGGAAAAATAATAATACCATCTTTTATATTAAATAAGGAAGGCAAATTGACTCAGCAGGAATATGAGATAGTCAAAAATCATCCCAAATGGGCATATGAGACCTTAATAAGGTCAAATCAATTATCTGATATTGCAGAATATGTTTTATACCACCATGAAAGATGGGATGGAAGAGGCTATCCAAAAGGTTTAGCAGAAGATAATATACCCCTGATTTCTCAAATCTTATCACTATGTGATAGTTGGGATGCAATGAGATCAAATAGATCTTATCGTGAAGCATTAACTTATGATCAGGCTGTAAATGAGTTGGTAGAAAATAAAGACAAACAGCATTCTGCTAAATTAGTAGATGAATTTATTGAAATGGTGAATATTGAAAGTGATAAGTTATTTTTCCATAAATAAAGGAGGTATATAAATTGACTAGTAGATTATCAAGCGGTGTTAATGGACTAGATGTAATATTAAAAGGTGGTTATTTAAATAATAGGACATACCTTTTAAAAGGTGGGCCGGGTACCGGCAAAACTACTTTAGGCTTGCACTTTTTAGAAGAAGGCTTAAATAATAATGAAAAATGTTTATTTATTAACCTGGTTGAATCAAAAAAAGAATTACTAATTGATGCCAAGAATTTTAACTTCAGAATAGATGAAATTGAAATACTTGATTTAACTCCTGGGGGTGAATTTTTAAACAAAGAACAGGATTATGATGTTTTTAAACCCTCTGAAGTAGAACAAGTGCCAATGATACAAGAAATCAGAAATAAGATTAAAGAAACAAATCCAGATCGTTTAGTCTTTGATGGCCTAACAAATCTATATTATTTGTATGAAAGTAAATATAAATTAAGAAAAAATATAATTTCTTTAATTCAATATTTATCTGAATTTGACATCACTTCTATATTTATAGCAGAAGATAACAGTGAATTTATTAATATTTTACAATTTCTAACTTCTGGTGTAATTAATTTAAAATTTGATGGTTATGAACGCAAATTAAATGTTATAAAATTTAGAGGCTCAGATTATCTAAAAGATTTTCATTCTATGGTTATAAAAGGAGAGGGTATTAATATATTACCTAACCTTTATTATAAAAAAACAACCACAAAATTAAAGGAAGGAATTATTTCGTCTGGCAGCAAAGAAATAGATGCACTCTTAAAGGGTGGTTTAGAAACAAATACCAATACTGTCATAATTGGTCCGACCGGAGTAGGGAAAACAACTTTAAGTATCAGTTTTTTAAGAAATAGTGTACAAAACAATAACAAGGGTATCATTTATTTATTCGAAGAAGCCCAGAAAGTATTAATAAATAGGTGTAAAGAAATAGATATGCCAATTGATAAAATGGTTGCAGAAAATAAGCTTATTATTAAAAATGTAAATAGTTTAGACACAAATCCTATAGAGTTTTCTTATATGGTAAGAGAAGATGTAAAAAAACATAATACTGATTTAGTAATGCTAGATAGTATTACAGGTTATTATTTGTCGTATGTTAATGATCATTATTCAAAATTAGATTTAATTAAACACTTACAAAACTTAAGCAATTATTTAAATAATTATGGGATAACTGTATTAATGACAAATGAAATGGCAAATATCACCGGAGATTTTAGATCAAGCGAATTAGGTATTAGTTATCTAGCTGATAACATAATCTTTTTAAGATATATTGAGATGAATGGCCAATTAAATAAAATTATAGGAGTTTTAAAGAAAAGACTAAGTAATTTTGAAAAATCTCTAAGGGAATTTGAAATCACCTCTCAGGGATTACAGGTTGGTAAACCATTAAATAATATTAAAGGAATATTGACAAATAATATAGAATTTATCGATAAATAATACTAATAAAGGTGAGAAAATGAATAAAAAATCTAGCGCCTTAAAAGAAAACAAAATAAAAAACTCAAAAATACTCCTATTAATAAAGAACACCAGAAATATGGATTTATTGAGCAAATTTTTAGATAAAGACTATATGACTTACCAAGAATTTGATCCAGATATCAATTATGATCTAATATTGGTTGATAGTTATAACTATAAAACAAAATTCAAATTAATTGAAGAATTTAAAAAAAAGCAGTCCCCGTTATTTTTACCGGTTATTTTAATGCATAAAAGAGAAGAAACTGTTGACTATTCAAGTAAAATGATGAATATTGCTAATGAGTATATATTAACACCGGTAAAAAAAGATGTTTTAAAAATAAGAATAAAGCGGATGCTAAAGACGCGTGTATTAACAAAAGAAAATTTTCAAAATAATAATAAATACAAAAAAATTTTTGCACAACTGGATCATATGGCCTTTTTAAATCAAGTAGATTTGAAAAGCCGTAAGCTATATAAGTTTTCAGATATAAATAAGAAAGTTATTGAAAAAACCGGCTATAGTAAAAACGAATTATTAAACATGAAATTTACTGATATTATTGACCACAATAAACAGTCACCCATTTTTGAATACTATTTAAATAAACTTATCAAAGAAAATAAAGTCATCTTACAGGCAGATTTATTGAAAAAAGATAATGATAATATAACTGTTGAGATCAATTCTAAAATAATGGTGTTAAAAGATGAACACCATGTCTTATCAATTTTAAGAGAACTTTAGGCAATGCTATTTTAAAAAATCGAACAAATTTTATAAAAATATACTAAAGGTATTAGAGCTTAATCAATTAAATATCTTCTATTCCCGCCAATATATTAAATCCACCGCTTTTTTAAAACCAATACATTTATAATAACCCCTATATAAATTAAATATTTTTTCTTTAATCAATTAATTTTAAAAAAGCTGATTAAACTTCCAAAGTCAAAGAGTGTTTGATACTCCAGTATTGTACACTGGGGTAATTTAAAAATGTACAGTTTGGCAAATATATAATGTAGTTTACTTGATATATTTACCAAACCTATTTTTTTATAGATAGTCTGACCTTCTTTGACTTTAGTTTTAAATTGTAGTATAATATAAAATGAAATAATTGATATTGTAATATTGATTGGAGGGATTAACAGATGCGAATGGAAGATTTTACTCGTAAAGCACAGGAAAGTTTATCCGAAGCACAGCATATTGCAGAAGATAATGGTAACCAGGAAATATATCCTGCTCACCTATTTTTAGCATTGGCTGAAGATGACCAGGGAATTATGGTTCCTTTATTAGAAAAGTTAGGTATTAATCTGAAAGTTTTTCGAAAAGATTTAAATGAAATTATTGAAAAGCTTCCAAAAGTTTATTCTGACCAGGGACAACTATATATGTCACAAGAATTGAATAATGTACTTAGGAAAGCCCGTAAAGAATCGAAAAATATTGGGGATGAATACATTTCAACTGAGCATTTCTTGTTAGGACTTTTATCTGGTGGTAAAGGCAAAACATATGACTACTTTAAATCAAAAAATATTGACATTGATAAAGTAAAGGATGCTATTGAAGATATCAGAGAAGGAGCGAAGGTAACTTCTCAAGATGCAGAAGAACAGTATCAGGTGCTTGAGAAGTATACAATAGATATTACTGAATTAGCGCGGGAAGGTGAATTAGATCCCGTAATTGGACGCGATGAGAGAATCAGAAGAATTATGCAGGTTCTTTCCAGAAGGAGAAAAAATAATCCGGTTTTAATTGGAGAACCTGGGGTAGGTAAAACCGCAATTGTAGAAGGCCTGGCTCAAAGAATTGTTAATGGAGATGTGCCCGAAGCCCTTAAAGATAAAAAAGTGATAAAATTAGATATGGGTTCATTAGTGGCCGGTACAAAATTTAGAGGAGAATTTGAAGATAGATTAAAGTCTGTTTTAAAAGAGATTAGAAAGGCTGAAGGACAGATCATCCTATTTATCGATGAAATGCATACTATAGTAGGGGCCGGGGCTGCAGAAGGAGCAATGGATGCTTCTAATCTATTAAAACCAGCCTTAGCTCGTGGTGAACTACATTGTGTTGGTGCGACTACTTTAAATGAATACAAAAAACACATTGAAAAAGATGCAGCATTAGAAAGAAGGTTTCAGCCGGTAAAGATCTCTGAACCTTCAGTTGAAGATACAATTTCAATCTTACGTGGCCTTAAAGAAAAATATGAAATTCACCATGGTGTAAGGATTCAAGACAGTGCTTTAGTTGCAGCGGCTAATTTATCAGAGCGATATCTAACAGAAAGATTTTTACCTGATAAAGCAATTGACCTTGTAGATGAAGCTGCTTCTAAATTAAGAATTGATATAGATTCAATGCCTTTAGAGATTGATGAACTAAATCGAAGAATCAGAAGGCTTGAGACTGAAAAAGAAGCTCTAAAACAGGAAGAAGACCAAGAATCTCAAGAACGGTTAGAAGAGCTAGGGAAAAAAATACAGGAATTAAAAGAAAAAAGAGATCCCTTATTAGCACGTTGGGACAATGAAAAAGAATTGATTCAAAAACGACAGAACTTAAATGAAGAAATAGAGAAGATTAAGGTGAAAGCAGAAAATGCTGAAAGAGAAGCAAACTATGAAGAAGCTGCTCGTCTAAGATATGGAGAATTAAATGATCTACAAAAAGAATTAGAGGAAACTAAAGAGAAGATTGAAGATATAGAAGGTGATTTCAACGTCTTAAAAGAAGAAGTTACCGCTGAAGATATTGCAGAGATTGTATCATCCTGGACTGATATTCCAGTTCAAGAGTTAATGGAAGATGAACGCGAAAAACTAGTTCATCTTGAAGAAGAACTATCTAAAAGAGTGGTTGGTCAAAATGAAGCCATAACAGCAGTTAGTAATGCAATTAGAAGATCAAGAACTGGTTTACAAGATGTTGACCGACCCTTGGGTTCCTTTATTTTCATGGGGCCAACTGGTGTAGGTAAAACTGAACTGGCTAAAACCTTAGCAGCCTATTTATTTGATGATGAAAAAAATCTAGTAAGATTGGATATGTCTGAATATATGGAACGTCATGCTGTAGCTAAGTTAATCGGTTCTCCTCCAGGCTATGTAGGCTTTGAAGAAGGGGGACAGTTAACTGAAAGAATTAGAAGACAGCCTTATTCAGTTATCTTATTAGATGAAATTGAAAAGGCTCATCAGGATGTTTTTAATATTTTGCTGCAGATTCTTGATGACGGGATTTTAACAGATAGTCAGGGTAATGAAGTTAACTTTAAAAATACGGTTATTATAATGACATCTAATATTGGTTCTGATTATATTCAGGACTTAAATGATGAAGAAGAAATGAGAAAACGAGTAACTGAAGCCTTGAAAGGTAACTTTAGACCGGAATTCTTAAATAGAGTAGATGAAAAGATTATATTCCATACCTTAAGTAAAGATAATCTTCTTGATATTGTAGATATCAAATTAGATGACTTAAGAGATAAACTATCAGAACGTAAATTAGATATAGAAGTTACAAAAGAGGCTAAAGAAGAAATTATGGAATTAGGTTATGATCCAACTTATGGAGCAAGACCGATTAATAGAACTATTCAAAAATATCTAAAAGACCCCCTTGCTATGAAGATGTTAGAAGATGAAATTAAGGAAGATGCTGAAATATTAATAGATTATGATGACGAACAATTCCAATTTAAGGTTAAGTAATAGATAGTAGCGTTTTCCTTTAATTTAACCCCTTAAAACAGTCTGTTTTAAGGGGGTTTAAAATATTATATTCCATTTATTGTATTTTAGAAGTATTATAGAAACTGTTTAAAAATAAATAGGGCCCAAACATCGGGCCCTTAAAATATAATAAATATCTAACGTCAGATATTGATATTAACTTTTTATGCATGAGCAGCTTCTAAATTTTTTTAGGTTCAATACCATGTTTAAGCAGAATCTCAGCGGTCCATCTGGCTGTTTTTCCTGTTACTTCAGGGCACTGATCTTCATGTGCACCTGCTTCTTCAAATTTTTGAAAATCTTCTTCGTCCCATAGATCAAAACTTCTACCCATTTTTTTAGCTTGAACATCATTACAAATTACACTACCGTATTCTTCAATAAACTTTTCTCTCAGTTTTTTAGCGATAGCGGAAGAATTCATCCAATCATTACCATCAGGGTCTTTTTTTGAATAATCTTCTTTACTACGGCCAAAATAACTCCCTATAGCAGCGATTCCACCAACAAGTGCACCACATGTACCATCACCACAAAGGGCACCACCACCTGCTAAAGGGTGGGATGCTTTAAAAACTTCATCATCTATACCTTCAAAATAATCTTGTAAAGCTGCTAAGACAGCTTGAGTACAAAAACCATATTTGTGTTCATATTCAAAACCTTTATTATAAATATCTTTTAATAATGTTTCTTGTTCTTCTTTAGTCATTTTTATACCTCCTTATGTGATTGTTTTCACCAATATTTTATCAAGGTTTTTAACATATGTCAAAATTCCAATTTTTATAAAGAGCACGATTAGTAATAAATATATTACAATAAATGATAATTTGTATAGTAGGCTACATATTTATTACACATATTGTGTTATTATAAATTTAACATAAAAAATTAGAGGAGGAAATATAAATGAGTAGCAGGTTTTTGAATTATAAATTAGTTACACTGTCTTTTGTATTAGCGTTGGTGTTTACCTTTAGCTTCATAAATGTAGGTTTGGCTGATAATCATGGTGAGATGGATATTGTTGACACTGCTATTGCAGCAGATGACTTTAATACATTGGTAACTGCAGTTCAAGAAGCCGGTTTAGTAGAAGCCTTAAAATCTGAAGGACCATTTACAGTTTTTGCTCCCACAGATGCAGCTTTTGCAGCCTTGCCTGAAGGAACTTTAGAAACACTTTTAGCAAATCCAGATCAATTAAGAGATATATTATTATATCACGTAGTCGAAGGTAAAGTTATGGCAGCCGATGTTTTAGGATTAGACGGAGCACAGGTTGAAACTCTCTTGGGAGAAGATATTGAAATTGGTATAATGGATGGCAAAGTTTATATCAATGATGCACAGGTTATAACTACAGATATAGAAACCAGTAATGGAGTAATCCATGTAATAGATACAGTAATAGTACCCTCAGACGAATTAATGGATATTGTTGATACAGCAGTTAAGGCTGATAACTTTAATACTTTAGTAACAGCTGTACAAGAAGCCGGCCTAGTAAATGCACTTAAAGGTGACGGGCCCTTCACAGTTTTTGCACCGACTGATGAAGCATTTGCAGCACTTCCAGAAGGAATATTGAATAACCTATTAGCAAATCCAGACCTCTTAACAGAAGTTTTACTATACCATGTAGTAGAAGGTAAAGTAATGGCTGAAGATGTTGTAGGATTAAATGGAACCAAGGCAGCAACCTTAAATGGGAAAGAAGTAAGTATCAATGTTTCAGATGGAAAAGTATTTATTAACGAAGCTCAAGTAATAACTACTGATGTAAAAGCAACAAATGGAGTAATACATGTGATTGATTCAGTTTTAGTTCCATATGAAGACTTGATGGATATAGTAGATACCGCTATAAGAACTCAATCTCTTGATACTTTGGTAACAGCAGTTGTAGAAGCAGATCTAGCAGGAGCCCTAAAAAGTGAAGGGCCCTTTACAGTATTTGCTCCAATCGATTCAGCTTTCG
>CAYSHP010000084.1:0-9727 GCA_964430875.1 uncultured Halanaerobiales bacterium | reverse complement strand
GATTTATAATTCAAGTTATAAAAAGTTAACGAAAATAGATTAAGATTAAAATAATATAATATAATTTCCAAAAAGAAAGTAGGAAGATACTATGGAAGTAAAAAGGATTAAAAAAAATGAAATTGATACATTTACTTCTTTAAGTGAAAAACCTAATAAGTTCGGGAAAATTGTTTTAAATTTATGGGATAATGGTTTATCATATCCAAAATGGTGTTTTATCATAGAAGGCAGAGACCAAGTTTTGGGTAGAGTAGGTTACTGGTCTCCCCATCGGGGGAACAGTACTGCAAGAATTTTTGGCTTATCATTACCCTGGGAAAGTGAGCAATTATTTAAAACTGGCGAAAATTTATTAAAAGAAAGTTTTGAGTATTTAAAAGATAATGAAGTTAAATACATAGATTCACAACTAGATTCAGCTGATGGTGAAAAGTTTGTTTTAAGTCAAAATCTTTATCAATATTTAGACATGCAAAAGATACAGTCTAAAAAAAGATTTATATTAAAAACAAAAAATATCACTTCTGCTGATAATAACCGATTAAGATTTATTTCATTAAAAGAAACTGATGTAGATTTTTTTATTAAAGTTTTAAAAGATGTAACAAAAGGAACTTTAGATAGAGAAGATAGATTAAATGTAAAAAAGGATGATAAACTTAAAGCAGCTGAAAAACATTTTTACTCTTTAAAAAGTATAGAATATTCTCCCGAAAACTGGTTTTTAGCTTATGATAAGCAAGAAATAATTGGGTTGATAATACCCCAAGTATTATCAAATACTAAAGGTACAATTAATTATATTGGAGTTATACCAGAACAAAGAGGTAAAGGCTATGTAATTGATCTTTTAGATAAGGGAATTAAAAATCTTATAAAACGTAATATAGATATTATAATTGCTGATATAGATGTTGAAAATTATCCCATGAAAAAAGCTTTATTAAATATGAATTTTAAAGAACAAAAAGAATTAATAAATTATAGGAAAAAGCTTTAATGTATTTTTTATTTTAAAGGTAAAAATTTACATATTTAAAAATAATTTTTTATTGAGGTGTTATTTTTTGAATTATAAAATACGCTGGGCTGAAAAGCAGGATGCAAACAGTTTAGGAAAAATACATACAAAAAGCTGGCAAGTAGCCTATCAAGGAATAATCCCGGCTGAAATATTAGATAATATAGATGTAGAAGAGAGAATCAAGAGATTTAAAAAAGCAATCCAAGAAAATCAAGAAGAAACCGCTGTCTTATTAGCAAATAATAAAGTGGTTGGCTTTATTACTCTTGGAGAAAATAGAGATGATGATTTTGGAGCAGATACTGGAGAGATCTGGGGTATCTATCTTCACCCTGATTATTATCGTATGGGATTAGGTACTGAACTAATTAAGTGGGGAATTGAAGAGTTATCAAAACGGGGTTATAAAAAAATAACATTATGGGTTTTAAAAGATAATATAAGTTCCCGAAAATTTTATGTAAAGAATGGTTTTGTTTTTGACGGTACTGAAGGTGAAATTAAAAAAGGTAAAGTATTAAAAAAAGTCAGATATCTATATAATATTTAATTAATATTCCATTTAAACTGGAAGGATGAAATATATGGTACATATCTATTTTATAGCACTACTTTTATCCCATATAATTATAATAAAAACTCTAAAAAACAAAATTCTAAATAAAAAATTTAGCCAAGTTTTTAAAATGAAAGTAATTATGGCTCCCATAAGCATCTTACTTTCCTTATTAATAATCAAAGTAATAGAGTTACCTTTAGATGAGGCAGGTTTAACACTTGGAAATATAAGCGCTGGTTTTAAATCAATTATGTATATAGGCTTACCGCTTGCCATAATAAGTTCTTCCTTAATATTTTTAGCTCCTAAAAAAGAATTAGATGAACTTAAGTATGGAAATCAAAGTGATATCTGGACATTTATCTATGTCTGGGTCTTAGTAGGACCAGTTGAAGAAATATTATATCGTGGTTTTGTTCAGGGTACCTTAAGCAATTTAGTTGAGGGTAAAATATTCTATATATCTTATGCCACCATTATAGCCAGTCTAATATTTGTGTTAGCTCATATTACAAATGTATACAGTAATAATGAGAGTTGGGAGTCTTTTCTGGGCATGATCCCCACTAGATTTATAGCAGCTTTAGTATTAGGTTTTAGTTTTCAAATTTCGAAAAGTTTAATTTATCCAATAATAATCCATAATTTAATTGATGGATTTAATTTAAGTGTTTTAACATATCGAAAACAAAAATTAAAAAATGAAGATGAAAAAATACCCAAGGAGGAATTATAGTGAAAACAATCGGTTTAATAGGTGGAATGAGTTGGGAATCATCTCTGGAATATTACCGAATAGTTAATCAGCTAGTCAAAGAAAAGTTAGGAGAGCCCCATTCTGCTAAATGTATTATGTATTCGGTAGACTTTGCTGAATATGAGAATCTGCAGCATGAAGGTAAGTGGGCTGAGTTAACTGAAAAGATGGTTGATATTGGTAAAAAATTAGAAGCTACTGGTTCCGATTTGGTATTAATTTGCACTAATACAATGCATAAAATGGCACCACAGGTACAAGAGAGTATAAAAGTACCCTTATTACACATTGCAGATGCAGCAGCTGATGAAATTAAGAGCAGAAATATGAAGAAGGTGGGATTATTAGGAACTAAATTTACCATGGAACAGGATTTTTATAAAAAACGTATTCAAAAAAAACATGATATTGAAGTAATCATACCAGATGACAAAGAAAGAGATACTGTCCATAATGTAATCTATAAAGAATTAATCTCTGGTATTATCAATGAATCTTCCCGAAAAAAATTCCAAAAGATTATTGAGAACTTAAAAGATAGGGGAGCGGAAGGTGTTATATTGGGTTGTACTGAAATCCCTTTATTAATTAAAGATAAAGACAGTGTGATACCTGTTTTTGATACAACTATGTTACACGCTAAAAAAGCGGTGGAAATGGCTTTTAAATAATGAATTTGAGGTTATAAAATGAAAAAAACAACATTAGTTTTGGGTGGAACCGGTCATTTTGGCCGACAGATTGTCAATAGTTTAATAGAAAGTAATAAAGAAGTAAAAATCCTGACAAGAAAAAGAGAAAAGGCTGTTAGTATTTTAGGAAATAAAGTTGAAATTATTGAAGGAGATATTACTGATAATAATATTTTTGAAAAGTTATTAATAGATGTAGATAAGATTGTTATCAGTATTTCTGCCTTTAAACCTAGCTTAATTAAAAAAATGGATGTTATTGAAAAAACAGCAGTCATTAATTTATTAAAAGCAGCAGAAAGAAATGGTATTCAAAAAATAGTTTATATTTCTACATATGAATTAAATAAAAATTTGATAGAAAAATATAATTTAAAAAGTGCAGAGATAAAATTAGAGATTGAAAACTATCTTAAAAATTCTAGCTTAAATTATAAAATAATAGGGACAGCCCCTTCCATGGAGATCTTTTTTGCGATGTTAAAGGGTAGTATTATGATTGTACCAGGAGGAGGTCCGGCAAGTTTGCCAGTGATAGCTCCTCAAGATGTTGGCATAATAGTAGATAAAATAATAAACAAAGATGATTTTAATAGAAAAAGAGTTAAAGTGACTGGACCAGGTATATATTCTTTTTATGAGGCGAAAGATATTATTGCAAAAGAATTAGATAAAAAAATTATATTTTTACCGATACCTCTTATTTTTCCAGTTGCAGTTACTAAGTTATCAAAAATATTTAATAAGTTTTCAAAGAAAACATATTTTTTTAATGAACTAATCGGCTATATAAAACTATTAAATAATTTTCCACAGGATACTGCTCAAAAAGCGCCTTTAAGATGCAAAAGACTAATTAAATTATATGGTTATCAACCAATAAGTTTAAAAGAGTATTGCAAGATTAAAAAATATAATTGATAAAATATATAAGGGAGATGAAGTATTGAAAAAACAAATAATTAATACAATTAAATTCATTAGTTTATACATTATTTTTGTATTAGCAATAATTTTGCCCACATTTATAATACCTGTATCAACAGAGATACAAGCACGTATATCAGCCGATATGCAGAGTAAATTATTTTTATTGATGCTTTTTGTTTCTTTGTTGGGCACTGTTAGTTTGGTTGTAGTTGTAAATTTTTCTAATTGGTCTAAATTAAAACTATTTTTAGGATTGAGTTTTAGTTTTTTTGGAATTGAGTACTTTATGGCCCAAATAGAAACATTATATTTTATTGAAGCTTTTAGTTTCATGCCTATTATAGAGATATTTTATATCTTAATTAGAGGTTTAATTACAACATTTATAGTTGTAGCAGCTTCCATATTATTTTTTGGAAGAGATAAAAATTCAGTTAAAAATAAGTTCAAATATAATATAACCAATATAAATAAAATTAAGTGGTTAAAAAAATCTCTTATTTTTGCTGTTTTATACATAATCTTCTATCTGATATTCGGTTACTTTATTGCCTGGCAGTATGAAGAAGTTAGAATATTTTATACCGGTATTACTGAAAATATTTCTTTTTTTGAACAGGTATTATATAACATAAAAAATATGAATTTCTTTTTACCTTATCATTTTTTAAGAGGTATACTCTGGGTAATATTTTCAATTCCCATTATTTTGATGATGGCCGGGAATAAAAAGAAAACTATTATTAGTTTATTATTGTTATTTGCCTATCATGGTTTACAAATAATAATGGCTCAGGGCTTCTTTCCACCAGAAGTAATAGTAGCCCATACTATTGAAACAACTATTTCAGCTAGTATATATGGAATATTGATCGGTTATCTTTTTTACATTCCTGTAAAAAACGAATAGATTATCTAAAATTTAAATAAAGCATTATATAATTCATGGAGGTCTTTTTAATGTTTACAAAGATATTCAAAATAGGTTTATTAATTTTAATAATCCTTGCTGTATTACTTTTTGGTGGTATTACCTATTTCACAAATAATATATTGTCAGATATGTCTAATACAAGAGTAGAGACAAGTAGTGATTTAATAGATGAATATAGTTTATTAATCGATAATGTAAATGTCAAAACATCGGATGGGTTAGATATTAATGCCTGGCATTTTTCAAGAGAAAATCCCAAAGCAATTGCAATTGTAATTCACGGTATGCATGGTCAGTCTGCCGCTTCCTTATTAAATTTCGGGAAGTTTTTTTATGACAATAATTTCGCATCATTTTGTTTGGATTTAAGAGCCCACGGCAGAAGTGATGGCAATCAAATTGGCTTTGGATATACCGAAACTAAAGATGTTAAGGCCTTAATTGATTGGATAAGCAGACAAGAAATATATGAGAACAAGGATATATTATTATATGGAATCTCAATGGGTGGTGCTACTGCTATTAATTCGGCTGCCAAATTTCCCACAATAGATATGGTTATTAGTGTTAGTTCTTTTGCTTCTTATGAAGAAACGTTCTTAGATTATATGAGAAAAGATGGTATACCAGAAATTATAGTACAGGCTTTTAAACCAAGTATTAGACTGCTTTTAGCATTAAAATATGATACTAATCCCATGTCAGCTGCACCGATTAATACAATTGAAAATGTTGAGCAACCGGTTTTTTTAATTCATGGAAATAAAGATGAACAGATTTTAGTAAAGCAAGCTAATAAGTTAAAAGAGTCAGCTGGTAATAATGCTAAACTATGGATAGTTGCAGATAAAAAACATATGGTAGTGACAGATATTTTAAAAGAAGGGAACCAATGGTATCGAGAAAGCATATTAAAATATATTAATCAAAATATGTAAAATATTTATGTTGAAAGGAGAAGGTAAATGGATTATCAAGTAATAAAAGGAGTTCCGCATCATAAAGAAATACAGTATGAGATCACTAAAGATCTCTGGCCGGAGTTTATGTTTCATGACCCGGTCTCTAATAAATATTGGGATCAACTTTTTAAACTGTTTCCAGACTATCAGTTTTCTTTAAAGTCTCGGGGAGAAATTATTGGAATCGGTCAGTGCTTACCCTTGTATTGGGATCAACCTTTTACCGCCTTACCAGAAGCTGGTTGGGAATGGGCTTTACAAAAAGGTATTGAAGATAAGAGGGAGGGTATAACACCAAATACTTTAAATGGGCTGCAAATAGCCGTTAACAAGAAACATCAAGGAAAAGGTGTTAGCACTCTGGTATTAAAAGAAATGGCAGCTATCGCTCAAAATAAGGGGTTTAATAATGTAATAATACCTATCCGCCCAAGTTTAAAGAACCTTTATCCCTTGATTGAAATAGATGATTATATTAATTGGCAAAGAGCTGATGGACTGCCCTATGATCCCTGGATAAGAGTACATGCACGTTTTGGAGGAGAAATAATTAAGGTGTGTCATCAAGCCATGCAAATACCAGGTTCAATTTCTGATTGGGAAGAGTGGACTAATTTGAGATTTTATCAAAATGGAGACTATATTATTAAGGGGGCTTTAAATCCAATAGAAGTAAATGTAGATCATGATAAAGGAGAATATATTGAACCTAATATTTGGGTTTTACATAAATTATAGATAAAGAGGGTTATTATAAAACCACCTAAGTTACCTAATTTAGAAAATTATATTAATAATAAGGATAAATTAATATCACCGGCTGAAAATTCTCATATGGGTTATAGTGTTCCAGAAATTATATTTAATTATGGCCATAAATTTCAACATCTTAAAAATGCTTCTCATATTTTGCCAAAGTTAATTATGACTTTATGGGAGGCAAAAAAGAGCTATAATAGTCTTATTAATAATCCAGAAAACAATAAAAAGAATGCTGAAGAAGGTTTGTTTAAAAATGTAAAAGAATATACTTCATCTCTAGGCTGTAATCAAATAGGATTTACAGAAGTCCCTAATAACTATATCTTTAAAAATAAAAAGATCTTATTTGATAAGGCCTTTGTCTTTACAATTAATATGAAAAGAGACAAAATAAAAGAGGCTTTTCGCATTAAAGCCGGGAAAGAGGTCTGGAGGACTTATAAAGAGTTAGGGAAAATAGTGAATAAAATAGCAGCATATTTAAGAAATAAAGGATATAATGTGCAAGCTGGTCCCGCTATAGGAGGAGAGGTCAATTATCCATTATTAGCCCAAAAAGCAGGTTTGGGGTTTATTGGTAAAAATGGTCTTTTGATTTCAAAAGATTGTGGTCCCAGTCAGAGAATATCTGTAGTATATACTGATATTGAAAATATTCAATATACTGATAGTAATAAAACAAATTGGGTTTTAGAATTTTTTGATACGTGTAATCGCTGTGTTAGAGAATGTCCTGCTAATGCTATTTTTAAAGACGGCAGCCATCAACATATAGACTACACTAAGTGTGCAGTACCTTTTTCTAATAATATGGGGTGTTCGATCTGTATTAAAAAATGTGTTCTATTTAAAAATGATTATGACCAAATTAAAAAGAAAATACTTCAAAAAACAAAAGGATGATATTAATGGATAAAACTAAACTTTTTGCTTGTGCTATAGTTTTAATGACAAACAATATTGATAAAACTGTAAAATATTATAAAGAAGTATTAGAATTTCAAGTAGTAAAACATTATGAACAGGAGGAACCTTTTGCCGCCTGTTACCGTGATGATGTAGAGATAGTGATTGTAGAAGCAAAAAAAGGTGAAATTATTTCCAATCAAGATAGATATGGAGCCGGTTATGATGCCTATCTGGTACCGGAAGATGTAGATCTTTTCTATCAAGAAATTAAAGATAAGGAAGTAAAAATAGTAAGTGAGCCTAAAATAACTTCTTATGGCAGCAAAGAATTCAAGATTGAAGATATAGACGGCCGGATAATTGGTATTGGCAGGGTACAAGATTATGATAAGTTTTTTAAAAGGAATAAGTAACTAAAAATTTAAGGAGTTAAATCTATAGTGAAGTATAAAAAGATACATATTATTGGTGGACCGGGCAGTGGCAAAACCTATTGTGCAAATAAACTTTCTAAAAAGCTAAATATTAAAAATTATGATTTGGATAACATCTTTTGGGATAAATCTGTTAATAAATATGGAATAAAGAATTCTAAAGATAAAAGGCAGGCAGAATTAAATAAAATTTTAAATAAAAAACAATACATATTAGAAGGAGTATATTATTTTTGGCTTAAAGATAGTTTTAAACAGGCTGATTTAATAGTTATCTTAAACACATCAGTATGCTTAAGAGATTACAGAATAATAAAGAGGTTTATTAAAAGAAAACTAGGTATAATAAAATCAAAAAAAGAAACCTTAATTGATCTTGTTAATCTTATTAGATGGAACCATAAATATGATAAGAGAAATTTAAAGCATGCTTTACAGTTAATTAGAGAAAGTAATGATAATATTTTTTTTGCAAAAAATTATCAAGACCTTATTAATAAATTAAAGTGAAATTAATTTTAAAAAGGATGAATTAAATACAGATAAACTATAATGAGATTACCAAGAAATATGATGAATTGAGATCCTTCCCACCCTTTCGCAGAACTCACGAACGAGGATTCCTAAAAGGAACTTTCGAGGTTGTATTAGAGGTACTCCCTGTTAAAATAGATCATACAACATTATTGAGGTTACCTGCTGATTAAACTCCAGTCTATTTTTAATAGGCGAGGCTTTATTTTGTAAATATGAAAAAGTATTGAAATAAAAGAGGTAAAGAATATGCCTTATTGGAATGTACTGCCCAATCCTATAAAAAAAGAGAAAACAAGGAATTATTTATAACAAGTGCAAACCATTATAATACAATTGAAGTACCAGAAGAGAAGAACTTTGTTTTTGAAAAGTCTATTAAAAGACAAAATAGAGTTGAAAAATTAATGCAAAGCAAAGAATTTAATGATCAACCAGGTGATTTAATAGATATCTTATCAGATGAACTGGTGTAACAAAATACAAAAAGGTCAAAGACGGTTTTCGCTAATATAGCTAACCCAGCTCAGGATTTAATCTGGTTTGCCTCTGATGGCTTTCCTGCCTTTAGTAATAGTAATTGGGAACAACTCTACTGGCAATGGAACTGTTAAAGAAATAATTATTTTTAGCAAAAAATAGAAATATTAGGTGCTATTCATGATATAATATAAATAGGAACTCATATACTTCTCTAGTTTGCTATTAATAAATAATCATCATAATATTTTCTCTCCTATTTTCAAAGACCAGACCAGTTATTGAAAGAAAAAATATATAAAGCAGCTAATAATTTAAAAACCAGGTATGATGTCAGTTTTAATGTAGTATGAAAAGGCTCAATTGGTATCTCAAATCCCATGAACAAACTGAACAGATATTTGTAGGTCAAGCTAGACTTATTACTATTAAGCCCCCTAACAGAGTTGGATATTTGGATATCTATAAAAGTGAATATTTTAAAACCTCAGTTTAGGAGTAAATCAAATTTCTAAAAGAAAATTTTGTTTAAAATATTTTTAATTATTTAATATCTCTGTGGTCAACTTCTCCCACCTAATCATAAACAAGATTAAAAAGGAGCTTGTTAAATAAAAGACTGCACTCAGTACAGTTTTTAACAAGATTTACACCTTCTCTATCTCACAAGTGGTTGATTCAAGAATAGAGAAAGTTGAAGGGCAGTTGACTAAAAAACCCTATCCCTACTGTAAAAACAATAGGGGC
>CAYSHP010000083.1:0-9966 GCA_964430875.1 uncultured Halanaerobiales bacterium | reverse complement strand
ACCTAATCAAAAACAAGATTAGGATGGAGTTTTCTTGAGACATTTCAGATAAAAATTGATAGTAAACTTTTATTTGGTTATCTTGGATAACTTAGCTTTTTAAAAGTTTAAGACCATAAAAAATATTCATTAAACCTTCTAATTAAAAGTAATCTAAAAAGTAATTTAAATATCAATTAATTCTTGAATTAGTTTTGAAAATGTTTTTAAAAATGTTAAAATAGATTAGAAAAGCAAGCTATGTTTATAAAATAGGAGGAAATATAAATGAAAGATCAAAGAAAAGATGAACTTTATATAAAACATCATCCTAAATCACCCGTTTCAGAATCCTTTAGGTTTATCCGTACTAATTTAAAATATATGAATCCGGATGAAGATACTAAAACAATTGGAATTACAAGTACTTCTGAACAAGAAGGCAAATCAACAGTTACTGCAAATCTAGGTTATGCTCTTTCTTTAGAGTTTGAGAAAGTAATTGTTGTAGATGCAGATTTAAGGAAACCCAAGCTTAATCGGTTTTTTGGTATTGCTAATGCCGGAGGTTTAAGCGACTATTTGTCAGCAGATATAAAATATTCTGAAATAATAAAGAAAACTAATGAAAAGAATTTAGATATAATTACAACAGGAAATGTACCTCCAAACCCTGTGGAATTATTAAACTCTAATAAAATGGGGGATTTATTAGATCAATTAAAAAAGGATTATGATAAAATCATTATTGATACTGCTCCATTAATTCCAGTTAGTGATACAGTAACATTAGCTCCAAAATTAGATGGATTAATTTTGGTAGTAGCTTCTAATCAAACTCAAACTGATTTATTGGTTAAGTCTAAAAGTATGCTTGATAATGTGAATGCTAATATACTTGGTACTGTATTAAATAAATATCCTGTAAAATCTGGGAGGTATTACTATCAGAAGTCCTATTACTATTAATAAAAAGGCTTTAATATTATTTTTATTATTATTTTTTATTTTATTAAGCATAAATGTGAGGACTAGAGCAGAAAGTTATGTTACCCTAAAATATGAAACAAAAGAAGGATTATCATTAGAAGAATTATATACAAAAATATTTAAAAACGATTATTATATTTATTTAGGCCAAAAACATATTGAGTTAGTAAATGGTTCTCAGATAAAATTATTGGCAAATAAAAACGGCCCCTCTACTCCTATGTTTTATTATAATAAAGAACACAAATATTTTACGGGAGAAGCTGGTCTTATATTTTTAGGAGAAAATAACAGCCGATATATGTTTATCCATAGACTTACAAATAATAGTTTAATACCAAACCTACAAATAGGAATTTCAGAATCAGCGATTGCTCATAATAAGATTAATCCTCTTTATTATATTCCACAATATTATGTACCATATTATGCCATTAAAAAGTTATTTGGTTTAAAAAATGAATATAATTATTATGAAGATAGTTATATAGGAATTGATCTAAAGTATAATAATGATGATTTTACTGTTTACGGTGAGTTATTAGTTGATGAATACCCTTATCAGGACTTTGCTACAAATCCGGATAAAAGGGCCCATTTAGTGGGTATTAAGGTGCCAATAAAAGATAGATACTGGGTTGGTTTAGAATATAGTAATGTTTATGCCGGTGTATATGAACATAGATTAGAAAAAAATAGATATGAATACCTTGGTAAATATATTGGTCATCAATATGGTCCTGACACAGTTCAATACCAAATAAAGTTTGGTATAAATAGAAAAAATAAAAAATATATTTTTAATTTTGCTAATATAAAAAATGGTCCAAATAATATTAATGCGGCCCCTAATGTAGGGGATGGAGGAATACTCTTAAAATCCATAGAATCAGAGATAAATGAATATAGTTTAAAATATCAATTAGATAAAGATGAAAAATATTATGAAATTAAATTGGAATATATTGAAAACTTAAACGAAGAAACACAAAACTATAAATTTTATCTGAAAACAAAATATAAATTTTAGTAATTTTTTTAATATATTCACTATAGTAATTGGAGCCTTTAAGTTAGGCTCTTTTTTTACTTACATTTTTGGATTAAAAAATGTTCATCTAGGAAAAATTTTTTAATTAAATATAAAATCACTTGAATCTTAGAGGAAGTATCTGTAAAATAATAAATGATGGTTAAAATTTTATGAAAAAATTCATTTATATTTTTAATAAATTGTAAATAAAAAGGTATTTTCATATTCTTATTGTATTATTTATAATAAGCTAAAAATAATCATAACTTCTGGAGGTCTAATTAATGAAAAAGCGGATTTTAATAACTATCATGCTATTATCTATATTATTTATACCTGTTTTTAATGAAACACATGCAATAGATGATAATATATTACAAATTGGGGATACAGTCGCAGTTTCTATTTGGGGACACCCTGATTTGAAAAGTGAAGTCATTATAAATAATGAGGGATTAATTAATCTTCCCTTAATTGGAGAAGTAAAAGCAGCGGATAAAAGTTTAAATAATTTAAAGGAAATAATTACTGAGAAATATAAAAATTATATTAAAGATCCCCAGATTAATATTTTATTAAAAGAAAAAGCTACTATTCAGGTTGTTATTATGGGAGAAGTTTATAAACCTGGTAGTTATAATTTAAGACCTGATGCTAAGATAATTGACTTAATTTCAGTAGCAGGTGGTGTCACAGAAAAAGGTGATTTAAAGTCTGCTAATCTAATTAGAAAAGGAAATGAAGTTTCTGTTAATCTGGAAGGTATCTTAAGAGGAGATAAAGAAGATGTCGGCGGTCAAGTTGATCTTAAAGATGGAGATATTTTATATATACCTGAAAATATAATTGAAGTTAGTATACTTGGAGAAGTTAATAACCCAGGTAGATATAAGATGGCAAAAGGTTTAAAATTAAGTGATCTTTTGGCTAGAGCAGGCAGTATTACCGACAAAGCAGCCAAAAAAGTAAGATATAGTTCTGATGGTAAGTCGGAGACTATTGATTTAATACAACTTTTTTCTAATGATACTAAAAAGAATCCTACTTTAAAAGAAGGGGATTCTGTATATGTACCAGAAACTACATATTCTGTATCGATATTGGGTGAAGTTAATAAACCAGGTTCCTATAAATGGAATCAAAATATGCGTTTAGCTGAATTAATTGCCCTTTCCGGCAATTTAACTAAAAAGGCTGATCAAACAAAATTACGAATCACTCATCAAGATGGAAGTGTAGACTTTGTTAATATCGAGAAATTCTATGAAGAAAATATGAGAGAAGAAAATCCCACCTTAAAAACTGGTGATATAGTTATGGTGCCTGAAAGTAATAAGGCAACTACTGTTACCATTTTAGGTGAAATTAAAAATCCTGGTACTTATGAGTGGCATGAGAACATGAGATTGGCTGAATTGCTTGCTAGAGCAGGCAGTTTGCAGGAAAGAGGTAATGCAGAAGATGTAAAAATAATTCACAATAACGGCAAATATGATACAATAGATTTTAAAAAATATTTAGATAAAAAAGAAGAAGCTTTAAATCCTCAACTAAAAGCAGGGGACGTTGTAGTTATTAATGAAGTAGACTCACCCAATTGGGCAGAAATATTTAGTTTTGTAAGTGGATTTAATGCAATTAAAACCCTACTTGAAATAAGCTGGTAACAAGGAGTGAGATAATGGATCAGTCAAATAATAGAGAACCCAATTTTGAAGAAGAAATGATCGAAATAGACTTAAGAGAATACTTGTATTTATTATGGAAAAAAAAGTGGATTATTATAGTTTTAGTTATTCTTGCTTTAGGGGCTAGCTATTTTTTAAGCAAGCAGATGACAAAAATTTATAGTACTTCCACATTAATTATGATAAATAAAGATAGTAACTCAGGTAATATTCTTGAAGAACAAATGTCTTTGAACCTTTCAGGTCAAGATAATACAGAAAGTTACACCTATATTTTAAGAAGTCGAAGAATCCTGAACAAAGTAATTAATAATCTTAATTTAAAAAATTCAGAGGGAGAATTAATATCTCCTAAATCCCTTGAAGATAAAATGACCGTAAGTAGAAGAGGAGATACTGATTTAATTGAAATTTCAATCAACTACTCAGATCCGCAAAAGGCTAAAACCATTGCTAATGATATAGTAAGTGAATTTAAAAATGAATTAAAAGATATAAATAGAACTAATTTGAGGAGTGCTTCTAGTTTTGTTAACGAACAACTTTCCAATGTTAAAAATAATCTAGAAAAAATCGAACAAGAGATACTCCAATATAAAACAGAAAACGAGATTATCCAACCGGAAGAGCAAAGCAAAAATCAATTAAAACAGCTCTCAGAACTTGAAACAGGAAAGATTGAAAGCCAATTAAAATTAGAACAAGCCAGAGCAAGTTTAAAAGAAGTTAATAATTATTTGGAAAATGAAAATGAAGAGATCATTTCAAGTAAAACTATTAGTAATAATCCTGTCATAATGAACGCCCGAAAAGATCTATCTGCTCTAAAAGTTGAACTGGCAGGTTTAAAAGAAAAATATACTGAAAAACATCCTAATGTTAAAGAAGTAAAAACAAAAATAGCAAAAATCGAAAGTATGATGCAAAAAGAAGTAGAAGAAGTAGTTAGTTCCAAAGTCCAAACCTCAAATCCTTTATATAAAGATTTACTTAACCAGAAAATAAATTTGGAATTACAAATATTATCATCAAAGATTCAAATAGATACATATGAAAATAGAATTAATAATTTAAATGAAAGTTTAAATGAAATTCCCGAAAAGAATCTAGAACTATCAAGATTACAAAGAGAAGCAAAGGTAACAGAAAATATATATTTAATGCTCAAAGAAAGACAGGAAGAAATTAACATCCAAACAGCGATGAAAACTTCAGATATAGTTGTAGTCGATACAGCTACTGTTAATGAAAATCCAATTAAACCAAATTTAAAACTTAATATGGCAATAGCTTTTGTTTTAGCCGTATTTATAGCTGTATTTATTATCTTCTTAATTGAATTTATGGATAGAACAATAAAATTAGAAGAAGATGTTGAGAAAGCTACAGGTCTATCAGTGATTGGTACAATTCCAGATATAGATGAAGTAGACCATAAAAGTGGTTATGGAATAGAAGATGATGAAAAATAATAATTAACAGGTGGTTTAGGATTAAAAAAAATACTAAATCACCTGTTTTTTTAATATGTAGTTATAACTATTAAAATAATATTAATGATATATTTTGTCGAAAAACCAATTAATTTTTAAAATTTAGGCAGGAATATTATTATTTTTCCTTAATAGGTATTATAACGCCTAAATAATAGAATATTTTCTTTTTGCAATTTATTTTTTAATCATAATGTTCATCACATGAACAGTGAGGAGTATTACTTTGGATTCTTCTGAGATTGATATTCTTGAAATTTTAGATAATAATAAAGACTTAAGCCAAAGAGAAATTGCTAGACTTTCTGGTTTTTCATTAGGTAAAGTAAATTTATTATTAAAAAAATTTACTAAAAAAGGGTTTATAAAAGTTGAAAATTTGAATTCAAAAAAATTAAAGTATATATTAACTCCTAAAGGCATATCTCATTTAACAAGAAAAACTCTTTCATATATAAAGAGATCATACAATGCTTTAAATGTATTAGTAGCTAAATTAAAAAAATTATGTCTTAAGAAAAAATATGAAGGAAAAGAATTTTTCATTTACGGTGAACAAGATGAAATTTATGAAATTATTGTCTCAACTTTAAAAGATTTAAATGTTGACTATGTGAGTATTCATGATATTGACAAAGCATCATTTACTTCCAATGAAAAGTTTATTGTTTTATACTGGAATCCTGAATATGTTGAAGATATAAAAAGAACAAAAAGATACAATGAAAACGTAGAATTCGCAAATGTTCTTACTTTATAATTTTTAACATAATCATCATTTTGCAATATATGGTAATTAATGGTAATATATATAATTGAGAATTACTACTAATATTGCAAAGGATGATTTCATGAGTAAAGAATTCAAGATAGCATTAGATGATTATATTATTCACCTTGATATTGAAAGAGGTTTATCAGAATTAACAATAGAAGGGTATAAAATAGATCTAAAATTATTTGCAAATTTTCTTGATGATAGAATATTTAATGACAATAAAAATTGGCAGGTCAATAATATAAGAGCAAGACATATAAGGGCTTTTCTGGCCTATCTAAAAAAAGAAAGAAAAAATAGCCCTGAAGCTATGAATAGAAAGATAGTTGCTTTACATACTTTTTTTAAGTTTTTAATTAGAACTGGAGATTATAATATAAAAAAAGATCCTAGTAAGGATTTTAAAAAATTAAAAACAGAAAATAAGTTACCCGAATATTTATCTTTAGATGAAAGTAAAAAACTTTTAAAGATAATACCAAAGGTAAGTAATCATCCTGAAAGAGATCTTGCCTTATATCAACTTTTTTTACAAACTGGGTGTAGAGTTTCAGAGGTATCCACCTTAAAACTCTCAAATTTAAGTTTTAATGAGAATTACATTAAAATAAAGGGTAAAGGTAGTAAGGAAAGAATAATCCCTATAACAGAGACTACAAACAATTTATTAATGGAATATATAAAAGTAAGAAGACCTACCGTAGAAACAGATATCGTATTTTTAAATACGTTTGGAAAGCCAATTAGTAATGATAGTATTAGAAATAATTTAAAAAAGTACTATAAAGCTGCTGGTATCTATAGAGAAGGACTGGCAGTACATAGTTTAAGACATACCTGTTTTACACTTTTGTATAAAAAAGGTGTTGATATTAGAGTAATAAAAGATCTTGCTGGACATGAAAATATATCAACAACTGAAATTTATACACATTTAACTAATGAAGAATTAATAAATAGTATGGAAAAACATCCTTTAGGGTAATTAATATAATTTGTGATAACAAAGATTTGAGTCTCATATCAATCTTATTAAAGTATAAGTGAGGCTTTTGAAATTGGATTTGGTAAAATAGACAATTATTCCATCTATAGTTGTTGATCATATTGAATATTTATTTATGATAGTCTATTATTATTTTAAAAGTAAAATATGATGTATAACTAGATAAAATTAATTATATATAAGGGAGTTAAAATTGAAAAGGATGAGATAAATGAAATCTGAGGGAAAGATTTTAAACAGGAAAAAAATTGAAAATAGGTTAATCAAATATTTTTCTGATCAAGAAAAAGTTTTAGCTGTATATGTTTTTGGTTCATTTAATAATAAAAGATTTAATGAAAAAAGTGATCTTGATTTGGCCCTTATATATTCAAAAGATGCTGATAAATTTAAAAAATTCAATTTAAAATTAAAATTTATGACTGAATTGGAAGAATTCATGAGAAGAAATGTTGATATTGTAGACTTTTCGAGAGTAGATCTAAAATTTAAACATCAGATATTAAACGGCAAATTAATTTACTGTATTGATCAAAAGGAAAGAGTTAAACTAGAATCGGAAGCTATTTCAAATTATATAGATATGAAAAGATTTTATGATATTTATGAAAAAAATTTAGGGAAGAAGTTTTAACTTTGGTAGATAAAGAAATAGTGAGAGATAAAATAATACATCTAGAAGAGTATATTAATGATCTAGCTGAATATAGGGATTTAAAAATTGAAAAATTAATTTCTGACAAGATATTATTTCGCTATTTAGAAAGAACGTTACATCTAGCAGTAGATGCAATACTTAATATTGGATATCATATTATAAGTGATGAACGTCTAGGCAATCCTGTATCTAATAAAGAAACCATAAAAATCTTGGCTGAAAATAATATAATTAAAGAAAATCTTGATAATTATATTAAAATGGCCCAATTCAGAAATATTATTGTACATGATTATGCAGGTATAGATCCTGAAATTATGTTGAAAATTATTAATGAAAATATTTCTGATTTGAAGACAATATTCAAATGGTATAAAGAATATATTTCTTAAGTTTAAACATATTTTTTAGTTAGATAGCTACATTTATTTAAATAATAAAGATAAATAGAATAAAAACATCCTTTGGAATAATTTATCTATTGCTAAAAAATGTAAATTATAGTATAATATGTATATCAACCAAATAGTTGAAATACATATATAAAGGATGTAATCAAATAGAAATGAGTAGTAATGCATATTATCCAAATCCTATAGGAAATATTGAAATTAATGAAGAAAAATATTTTGATTTAATATCTGATATAAATCTTGAAATAGGTAATATTGATGGTTTACTAGAATATAATGATTATGAAAAAATAATAAGGGCTTTTATTAAAACTGATGATATCTTATCATCTGCCTATTTAAATCAAAGAAAATACACTTTTGAAGAATATCTAAATAAATTATTTGCAAATAGTTTACCTGTCGATGATTTTGTTGAAATCAGATATATTATCAATAAATTTGATAATCTTATTAAAAGAGAAGCTAAAAAGCCTTTCTCATTAGATTTTTTAAGTAAAATAAATAAAGAATTGTTTGATAACAAATTAAAGAAAAGTATAAAACAAAGTAAATTAATCTCTGAAAGACATCCTTGGTTAATTGAAAATACTAAAGATTTTGATAAAAAATTATATTATCAACCAGAGCAAAAAATAATTAATAATTTAATGAAGGATTTAAAAGATTTTTCTTTAAGAGAAAATTTGAAATCAATAATAAAAATTGCTGTTATATACGGACAGCTCTTAATGATACATCCTTTTAGATATGCAAATTTTAGAACTTGTTCATTGATGATACCATATGTTTTTAATAACTTGGGTATAACTGATAATAATATTATTTATCTAAATAGTATCTTTAGAAAAGATAGAGATGAATTTTATAAAGTACTAACGGAATTATTTAAAAATAATAATTGGGAACTATGGGTAGAATATTTCTTGAAGATGTTAAAAAAACAAACAATAAGACTTCAGAATATTACTGATCTTGTCATAAGTGAATTTCATAGATTAATTGAATCCATCAACCAGGAAATCAACTCTTACAAATCAAAAAAATATTTAACTGCTATGTTTGAAAATCCGGTTTTTAATTCTGCTGATTTGAGAAGACGTTATGGTTTAAATACTGGATCAATGAATAGATTTATGGATATATTGATAGCTAAAGGTCATATAAAAAAAGAAAGTAAAGGCAATTTCATTAACTATTTTCTAAATAGCCTTTTTAAAGTCTTTAAGATATGTTAATATTATTTAAGTTCAGATAGAATTAATATATAAATTTATAAATAATTTTTAGTGCAACAAAAGTTTGGTTTAGTTAAGAGAGATTATATTGATAAATAAATATAATTTGTCTTGACTTAAATACAAAATATAATCAACAAAAAAATGCTGAAAATGAAGGAAATTTTTAATAAACACTTCTCCGATAAAAGAAGAAATCTTTCCTTTCAAATATTCTACACAATATACTAATATATTTCATAAAGTAATAAATTCTTAGATGTTTATTTATAAAAACAGGTAATTAAAAACTTAATAGCAAACCTTATTTTTTAATAATGGTAAAAAAGGCAATATATGGTAAAATTTGCTTTTTTACAACTCCTAATGATGATATAATAGAAACCAATCAATTAAACTATTATATCAATAATAATCCCATAAGGAGATTTAAAATGAATAAGGTGGAACCAATTAGAGATAAAGAGAAGATCAAAGAAATCAAAAGTATCTTGAAGAAAAAGAGTAAAAGAAATTATATGCTGTTTGTTTTAGGTATAAACACTGGTTTAAGAATTAGCGATTTATTAAAATTAAAAGTTAAACATGTTAAAAACAAAAGCCATATAATTATAAAGGAACAAAAAACATCTAAAAATAAGCAGTTTCTGATTAATTCCAATTTAAGAAAAGAGCTCAATAAATATATCG
>CAYSHP010000082.1:0-10202 GCA_964430875.1 uncultured Halanaerobiales bacterium | reverse complement strand
GCATATAAGCAGATAAATTTTTACTGACTGGATATCCAATCACTCCTGTTAATTGTGTGATTTTAGCCATTATTTTCCCCCTTTATCAAAGTATTTTTGGTATTTGACATATTAATCCAAACTCATTCTTGCCCCCTTTGAAGTATATCCTACTAATTTACGATAAATCTTTAACCAACTATTATTTAAATCTTTTATATTATCTGGTTTAGTAACTTTGACTTTTTTTCTTTTGGCTATCTCTTCATCGTCAAGTTCAACTTTTAATATTCTTTCATTTACATTAATTTCTATTATATCACCATCTTTAATATATGCTAATAAACCATCATTATATGCTTCAGGATCTATATGGCCAACAGCAGGACCCTTAGTTGCCCCTGAAAATCTTCCATCAGTAATTAAAGCAACAGACTTTTCTAAATTTGAACCACATAAAGCAGCCATTATAGTTTCTAAATGCTGCATTCCAGGTCCACCTTTAGGCCCTTCATATCTAATAGCAATAATATCTCCTTTTTTAATTTCATTATTATATAAAGATTTTAATGCTTCTTTTTGAGAATCATAAACTTTAGCAGGACCTCTAAACTTATACATAGAAGGATCAGTTGAAGAATACTTAATTACTGCTCCATTTTCTGCTAAATTGCCCTTTAATACAGCAATACCACCTTCCGGATAGTATGGATTGTCTAAATTTCTAATTAAATTATTGTCTTTATTGTAATGATTTACACCTAATTTCTTTTCGTTACTATATATATTTAAAGTGTCTTTTAGAGAATCCCCTTCAATATTGATTGTATTTAAATTAAGTAAGGGGCTTAAACTATTCATTAATTCTAAAAGCCCACCGGCTTCTGAAAATTCTTTAACAGTATTTATTTGACTAGCTGGTTTTATTGAACAAATATATGGTGTCTTTCTGCTAATTTCATCAAATTTTTCTAAATCAATCTTAATTCCTATCTCTGCTGCAATAGCCTGAAGATGCATTATTGTATTTGTTGAACCTCCAAAAGCCATCAATACTTTAATAGCATTCAAAAAAGCTTCTTTGGTTAATATCTTATCAGGATAGAGTTCATCTTTAAGATTGTCTATTATTACTTCACCTGATCTATAAGCATATTCATATAAGCGAGGAGAATTTGAAGATAATGACATATTACCAGGTAATGATAGACCTAAGACCTCAGACATTGCACACATAGTATTTGCCGTTCCCAAAAATGGACATGCTCCAACATTAGGACATGTATTTTTTAATAAGTCTTCATATTCTTCTTGTTTTAATTTGCCGTTTACATAATCAGGATAATAAGATAAAACCTCAGATACTGTAACCTTTTCACCTTTAAATGTTCCATGATCCATATACCCTCCAGTTAAAATTACAGATGGGATGTTGATTCTGGCTGCCGCCATTAGCATACCTGGAACTATCTTATCACAAGAACCAAGCATCACCATACCATCAAGACAATTTACTTCGGCATTAGTTTCAATTTCAAATGCTAATAAATCACGTCCGGGTAAAGTGTATAAATCACCAAATTGATTTGATGACATACCATCACAAAATCCTAAAACAGGGATTTCTACTCCTATTCCTCCTGTATCAGAAATACCTCTTTTAACACTTTCTACAAAATCTCTTAGATGATAGTGCCCAGGGTTCATCTCATTCCAAGAATTTATTATACCTATTAAAGGTTTTTTGGAATCTTCAAAACTAATATCCATCGGCATCATTAAAGCTTGTCTATGGGCAATTGTTTCTTGTGGTAAATTTTTGCTTCTTATCAATATCTTAACCTCCTATTTTTATCGAAGCTTTTATAAGACCTTCATTTTTTAATTCATTAATATTTTTTAGAACTTTTCCTAAATTTTCAAATTGAAATTCATGGGTTACAAGTACTTCCGGTTTTAAATATCCTCTTTGCATTAAACTTATGACATTTTCCCATATACCTGCACTACCTAAACTACCGAATATAGAAAAACTTTTAGTAGCTATTTTACTTATATCTAAATTACTAACAAGCTTATCAGCTATTCCTACTAAAGATATTTGCCCTCCAGGTTTTACTAAATCAAACATAGTAGAAATAACTTTATTAGAACCTGAAGCTTCAATTGCAATATCAAACTCATTAAACATACTCTGTGTTAATTGATCAAAGGTAATAAATTGGTCAGCACCAAGTTGATGCCCGACTTCTTTTTTAATTAGTCTATCTTTGCTACCTACTAATACAATTTCACCTGCACCATATACTCTACATATATTTACAGCCATTAGACCAATTGCTCCTGTTCCAAAAACAATAACTTTTTCTCCACCATCAAAATTAATAAAGTTGACACCTTTTAAAGCAACAGCAGTTGGTTCAATTAATGCTCCCTTTTTATAGTCTATCTCTTTTGGTAATTTGTATACTAAATTTCTAGGCAACTGCATATATCTTGCAAATGATCCAGGTATGTCTCCAATGCCTATACGTTGAATATTTAGACAAGCATTGTATTGACCCTTTTTACAATTGCTGCAGACTCCACACCCTATATGTAACTCACCAGAAACTCTATCACCTATGTTGATATCCGAAACATCAGAACCAATTTCCACTACCTTGCCTGACCACTCATGTCCCGCGACAAGAGGATATGAAATTCTAGAAGTTTCTAAATAAGGCATAGTACCTTTAAATAATTCTATGTCTGTACCACAAATACCACTTCTATATACTTTGATTCTAATCTGATCAGAAAGAAGTGGTTTTAAATAAATTTTATCTAATTCCATAAATAATTTATCTTTCATGACCATTGCTTCAATCTTCAAATTATAACCTCCTCTGTCTAAATTATGAATTTCTAATAGCTGTTAATTATAAAATCAATTATTCTCCTTTAGAGCTTTTTTAAACACAGGCCCATATACATCTGAATCACGTATTACACAGCCAGTTTTGCTTCCCCACTTCATTAGTTGGGAACATTTACTACAAGCAATACAACATTTTTCAACTTCCATTTTCCCATTTTTCAATATATCATTGGCAAAATCAGGATAAGCTATTGCTTGTCTACCAAAACCAGCAAATGCATGTCTTTTTTCAGCAATATTGCCTGCAGCCGCATACATTCCAAACTGTTTTAAAGAACTATAACCACTACCTACAACAGCCATATTAGGTACAGTTTTCTGAATTTCAGCAGATAGATAAAATAATCTATCTACACCATATAAAGGATGTTCTGGTTGATCATAACTGCCTTCCACTTTATCTTTATATGGCCTAGTAATATGAGGATTATAATAAGGAGTCCCTGCAGAAACATTGATTATCTTAACCCCAATTTCGCTTAATTCTTTTACTAATTTTTTAGGTTCTTCAAGATCAAATGTTGATGTTTGGACTGAATAACCCCAGGTGTTTTTAGAATTTATGGCATCAGATACATTCATTCTAATCCCCATTGTTAAGTTTGGTTCTTCTTGTTTAATCATTTCAAATATTTCTTTTAAAAGTCTAGCTCTGTTCTCATATGATCCACCATATATACCTTCACGTTCCTTAGCAGCCAATAATTCAGAAATAAGATATCTATGACAGGCTTTAATATCTATAGCATCAAAGCCAGCTAATTTGGCTAATTTTGCAGCTTCAACATATTTATCTCTTATTTTTTTTAAGTAATCGTCAGTTACTACCGGATAATCTTGATCTATATTAACAACCTGATCCATAATTTTATCATGGACTGCTATAATTGGTTTTCTATCTCCATAAGGCTTACTGAAACGACCTGAATGAGTTAACTGTAATATCAAATATGGTTCAACATTATTTTCTTTAATTGCATATTCTCTTGTTTTTTCAACCAGTTCTTTGAATTCATCTAAAGTATTTTCATTAAAAATCAATTGGTGAGGGTTTGAACGGCTTTCTTCTAAAATACTAGAAGCCTCAAACCATATCATTCCAGCACCACCTGTGCTAAATCGTTTATATCTTCTATAAGTTAATTCAGATGGTCCTCCATTATTTTTACTATCGAAACCCTCCATTGGTTGTATTGTGAGTCGATTAGGAATTTCAACTCCATCTATCATTATCGGTTTTTTTAAAACATCTAAATCATTAGAAAAATGAATATCCAAATTAAGTTTATTACATTCGTTTTTAATTTCTTCTAAATTTTTATAATTATATTTATAGTCACTCAAATTAATCACCGACCCTCTATTTATTTCTCTTCTAAAACCATTGTCTATTAATACCATTTCTTATGTCCCACTAATATACTCATATATTATGTTATCCTATTCTTGTTTACTAAAATTAGCTTTATAGTACTCTGAAATATAAGGACCAAATAAAACAAAGGCAGTAATTATTAATAATATAAGACTTATTGGTCTAGTTACAAATGTTGTCCAATCACCCCTGGATAATATCATAGCCCTCCTCAAATTCTTCTCAAATATTGGACCTAAAATCATTCCTAATACAAGAGGAGCAGGTGTAAAGCCAATTCTTCGTAGGACAAATCCAATAATTCCGGCTGCAATTAAAATAAAAATATCAAAAGTCGAATCTCTCATTCCAAAAGAACCCACTAAACAAAGTAACATAATTATTGGAATTAAATATTCTCTTTTTAAGCTGATCAATCTTGCAAAATATTTAGCACCAACAAGTCCAATAATAACCATTAATATAACTCCTATTGCCAAACTAATAAATATGGAGGATACAAATGGCATTTGCTCTTGAAATAACATTGGTCCAGGTCGCAAACCATTAATTATTAATGCACCCATAAGTACTGCAGTCATAGGATCACCCGGTATCCCTAGTGTTAACATTGGTATTAAAGCACCACCAGTACTTGCATTATTTGCTGATTCTGGAGCAGCAATACCTCTTAAACAACCTGATCCCATATCGCTTCCTTTAGAAGAAAATCTCTTCTCTTGGCCATAAGCAACAAGTGCGGCTATTGAACCCCCAGCAGCAGGAATTGCTCCTACAAAAACTCCAAGAAGAGAACACCTAATGTATGTAGGCCATAATTCAATTATTTCTCTCAAGCTAGGTATTACATTTTTAATTTTTTGAGATACTCTTTTAGTTGTTTCTATTTCCATTATTTGAATAAACATTTCTGTTAAACCATATACCCCAATCATAACTGGAATAATATTTACGCCTACATTTAATTCAGGCCTGCCGAATAAAAATCTAGGAAAACCTGAAATAGTATCTATACCTACTACACCTATCATTAATCCTAATACACCCGAAATTAAACCTTTTACTAAATTACCTGGTGATATCACCGCAATAATACTAAGCCCCAGTAATGCTATGCCTACAAATTCCTGTGCACTAAAGTCTAAAGCAAAACTAGCAATTAATGGTGCAAATAAAGCCAATATAAATATACTAATCATTCCACCTATACCTGAGGCAATTGTAGCCATACCAATAGCCTTACCAGCTTCTCCACGTCTACACATTACATAACCATCTAATCCTGTAGCAATTGCAGATGGAGTCCCGGGAATATTTACTATTATTGCAGCAATTGAACCTCCATAAACCGCCCCTTCATATAACCCTAACAAAAAAGCAAATGATATAATCATATCCATTCCAAAAGTGAAAGGAAGAAAAACAGCAATTGTCATGGTAGCGGTTAATCCAGGTAAAGCTCCAAAAACTGTACCTACAAACACACCCGAAAATATAGCAAAAAATATTATGGGATTAGAAAAAAAATGTAGGCCTGACATGTATAAATCTAAAGATAAAAAATTAATGACAACTCACCACCTTTATAGTTTTATTAAATTAATAACCCCTCTGGAAAACGTATTCTAATAACAATATCAAATACCACATATAAAATTGCTGTAACTGATAATGAAAATATTATTAATTTATATAATTTCTCTTCATTAGATGACAACACTTTAGAAACGACCAATAGAAAAATAAAGGTGCTCGAAGCAAAGCCTAACCAATTCATTAAAAATGTATAGACAAATAACATAAATACTGAAATGCCCAAATATTTTTTTGTTTGCGAGGTAGCTTTCCCCCAAAAAGTCTTCTTTTTTTTCTCTGGTGGAGCTTCGAAATCCTCTTGTTTTTTTGAAGTTTCTTCTTTTTTTATTTTAATTATCACTTGGATCAAATAAATAGTGCTTAAAGCAATTAGTACTAGTGAAAGCAAAGAAGGATAAAATCCGGGATTTTGTGCTCTTGGAATATAAGGCCTTACTGGAAAACTCTGAGAAACAGAATAAACATATATTGAAAGAGCATAAAGACAAATGATTAACATAAAATCTTTTGTTTTAATAATTTTTTTAAATAATTTCAAAATATCAACCCTCCAATTCTAATAAATGCGCTGTGAGCAAGATTGCATTTTAGCCCACAGCGCTCATATATTATTATGGTTTCATTATGAAATTTTATTTAATCAACTATTTCAATACCTAATTCTTCAACCATGTACTCTATATCTTCTTCAGTACGATTAAGGAATGCTCTGAACTCTTCAGGACCATAATACTCTGGTGAAAATTGATTTGAAAGCATAAATTCTCTTAAACCTTCATCCTGTGTAGCCGCTTTCATCGCTTCAGCTAAAATATCTATTTTATATTGTTCAACACCTTTAGGTGCTACAATACCAGTATAATTACCGGTTACATATTCATAACCTTTTTCAGTAAATGTTGGTACCTCAGGATAATTATCATGAGGTTCAGCTGTTGCAATTGCTAATAATCTTAAATCTCCGGCTCTAACCTGTTCAACAACATCAGGCAAATTACTAAATGATGCATCTACATGTTTTCCAAGTACCGCAGTTATTGTTTCTCCAGTACTATCATAAGGTACATGAGAAAGTTCAATGCCTGCTGCTTTTTCAAATAAAACAGTATTCATATGAACACTAGCGCCAAAACCTGAATTTGATGTCATTATTTCTCCAGGGTTTTCTTTTGCATAACTAACAAAATCTTCGAGTGTTTCCCATTCACTATCTTTATGAACTACTAATGCTGCAGGAATATTAAATATATGCGCTATTGCATCTACATTACTCATATCTGGAGGACTCGGAGACATATATTTAGCAGTTATAGTAGACATAGAAGTTGTACCAATTGTATAACCATCAGGATCAGCTTTTTCTATTTCTTTTGACCCAATAACTCCTCCACCTCCTGAAATATTCTCTACTATTACTGATACTTCAAAGTAATCTTCTAACCACTCAGCTAATGGGCGAACCATAACATCAGTAAAACCGCCCTCGCCCCATGGAATTATTATTGTAAGATCATCACTTGGAAAATCTGATTCAGATTGAGCTTGAATACCTCCGGAAATAGCAAAAACCAATGTTAAAGATAATATCATCACTGTAAATATTAAAAATATATTCTTATTAATCATTTATAATCCCCCTTAAAATTTTTATACTACTATACAACAAATTCTGTCCTTTTTAAAAAAGCTGTTTTCCTAAAATCACCTCCAATTTTTTTACATTTTAACTGTATTTTATTTTAATTAACTATTTTGAAAACATTATTATATATTTATAAATACTAGATAGTTTAGAAACAAAAATATTTCCTGATTATATACAAAATCTATTATCTTTTTACTCTTCCAGAAGATTTGCCTCCAACTATAGATTCAACCTCCTTAACACTTACATGATTAAAGTCGCCAGGAATAGTTTGTTTAAGACAAGAAGCCGCAGCACCAAATTCTGCTGTTTCTTTTATGTTTTTCCCGTTTAATCGTGAATATATAAGTGCTCCTGCAAAAGAGTCTCCACCACCAACTCTATCAACTATATTTATCTTATAACGATTTGATTGAACAAATTTTTCTCCGTCAAAGAGCACTACTAGCCAATCATTTACTGAAGCACTATAACTGATACGTAAATGACTGCCTACTAATTCTAAATCAAAACGGTCCATTAATTGCTCTGCTACTTTTTTAAATCCATCTACATTAATATCACCAGATTCAATATCTGAACCACTTTGAATACCAAAAACCATTTCAGCATCTTCCTCATTAGCAATACATACATCTACATACTCCATTATTTTTGACATGGTTTTTCCAGCTCGTTCTCTATTCCATAACTTTGCTCTATAATTCAAATCACAACTAACTTTCACACCTAACCTTTGAGCAGCTTTTACAGCACTAATTGATATCTCCGAAACATTTTCTCCTAAGGCCGGTGTTATTCCAGTAATGTGAAACCAATCAATATCTTTAAAAATTTCTTCCCAATTAAAGTCATTAACATTAGCTTCTGCTATAGCAGAATAGGCTCTATCATAAATCACATTAGAAGGTCTTTGACTTGCTCCATTTTCACAATAATAAATACCAAGTCTATTACCTCCTCTAACGATATAGTCTGTCTTAACACCAAATCTTCTCAAACTATTAAGAGCAGCTTGCCCAATTGGATTTCGGGGTAATCTAGTTACATAATAAGTTTCTAATCCATAATTAGCTAGAGAAATTGCTACATTTGCCTCTCCACCTCCATAAATTACATTAAATCTATCGGCTTGTATAATCCTTCTGAAATCAGGCGGAGTAAGCCTGAGCATAATCTCGCCAAAAGTAACTACTTTTTTAACCATATCTTTTTATCACCCCATAGCCTTTTTAATTTCATTTCTGGTTTTGTTTATTATTCTTATAAATTCAGCTGCAGTTTTAGTAACTTCTTTATAGTCTTCTTTTTTAGCACCAGCAGTTAATGAACTTCCTACCCCCACCGCAAAACTGCCAGCTTTGATCCATTCCGAAACATTTTCAAGACTTACACCACCGGTAGGTAATAATTGGGCTTGTGGTAGAGGCCCTTTAATAGCTCTTACAATTTTAGGTCCAAATAATGTTGCCGGAAAAATTTTAACTACATCAGCTCCTGCATCCATAGCATTTTTAACTTCAGTTACGCTCATAGCCCCAGGCATAACTGGTATCTGATATCTATTGCAAATTTTAATTGTACCTTCATCAAGTGTTGGTCCAACAATATATTTAGCTCCCGCTAAAATACAAGCCCGAGCTGTTTCTGAATCTAATACAGATCCTGCACCGATTAATATCTCATTATCATTATAATTTCTGGCAAGCTCTTTAATAACCTCAAGAGCACCGGGAACCGTCATCGTAATTTCAACTGCTTCTAATCCACCATCTTTTACTGCATCAGCTATTTTAATAGCTTGTTTTTCGTTGTCAGCTCTAACTACAGCAACAATACCTGTTTTTTCTATCCTTTGCAAACTCTCTATACGTTGAATTATGATTACCTCCTTTGTTTTGTAATGCAAAACAGTATTTTATTTTATTAAACATACTTACTTTTTCAAGGTGGATTTCAAAATTCCTGCTTATTTTTAGAATATTTTTAATTTTTTTATTATTTTTAGATTATAAGACTTAATATACATTTTTTTAATATTCGACTCGGATAGGTTCAATTTGCTTTAATTAAGCCTTTTAGTTAAATCTTAACACCTAAAAGAAATCATTTTTAACAGTTCATAATCACAAAAATATTTATTTCTCAACAGTATAGTCCACCTTTCGTTTTTTTATTATAGAGTTTTAACTTATAATATTCTCGTTTTTACTCTATAGAACCTCAAAAATAGAGTAGGATCAGCTTTTCAGCTGGAACACCTCATCAAACTGCACGTAAGGTTCTCCCGTATATAGCATACTACTACAGTTGCTCCATCTCAAGGAGTAAGTCATCATCCCTATGTCACCATAGGTGTGTGTTTTTACTCCTTTCAGGACAATGTGGTAAGTAGTGAAACTAATCCCTTCTTCTGTAATACAGAAGTGGGGATTCTTTTATTTTGATTTTTAACTGATTTCTTTTTCTCCATATATGATCTAGTACGCATTCTTATCCAACTGTCTAACTTAACAAAGAGGGTTTTAACATTTCCATGACCGTAGTAATTGCCCCAACCCCGGATTTTCTCGTTTAACCACTTAATTATCTTCTCAACATCCCAGAGCTGTTGTCTTTTGGTCACTTCTCTTATCTTCTCTTTAAATTTATCTAAGGCACTCTTTTTCGGTCTCTTGTATCTCCAG
>CAYSHP010000081.1:0-10237 GCA_964430875.1 uncultured Halanaerobiales bacterium | reverse complement strand
TCCGTCTTATTCTCAAGTAATATACTTTCGGTAATCTCTACTTCTAATAAATAAGGTTTAATATTTTCTTGTGCAATAATTTCTTTTAAAAATGCAAGATAGTCATTATCAGTAAGTTGAGTTGGAGAAAAATTAATTGAAATACTTTTTTCATCTTTATTATTTTTTTGCCAAATTGATAACTGTTGGACAGCCTCTTTAGTAACCCATCTTCCAATCTCATTAATTAAACCCTTTTCCTCTGCTACTGGAATAAACTTGGCAGGAGAAATATCATGGTCTTTTAATCTTAATAAGGCTTCAAAACTTTCTATCTTCCCGGTCTTTAAATTGACCTGAGGTTGATATTCTAATTTAAACCCATCATTTTTTAAAGCATTTCTCAATATGTCTTTAATAGCCCTTACTTCTTGTAGTTGTATAGTCATATAGGGATCAAAAAAGACATAATTAGAATCGGTTGCATGTTTAGCCTTATACATGGCTGTATCTGCATTTGAAATAAGTTGGTCAATATCTTCAGCATCATCTGGATAAACACTTATACCCATACTATAATTAATTTGCATTTCATTTTCTTCAATAACAAATGATTTATCAAAAACTTCTTCTAATTCATCAATATAATAATTTATATTAGGAACCTTGTTAACACTTTTTAATAGGATTAAAAATTCATCTCCACCAAATCTGGATATAAAAATATTTCCATTTTTAAATTTATTTAATCTTTGCGAAATTTTAATTAAAATCTGATCACCAACCGCATGTCCCATCGTATCATTTATGTCTTTAAAGTTATCTATATCTAATAACATTACTAAACCATCATTATTATTATCTAATTCATGTTGTAGCTCTTCCATAAAGTTCCGCCTATTTGGTAAACCGGTTAAGGAATCATGATGAGCCAAATATTTAATACTCTGCCTTTTTTCATGTAATTCCTCAAAATATCTTTGCGACTTATTGAGTACATTATTAATAGACTGTTTAAGGAATTTGAAATCACTATCATTAGAAATAGGCATCCGATAACTAATATTATTTTCTAAATCTATCTCTTTAATATTATTATTAAAACGTCTTAAAGGATTTACCACATATTTGTTTTGCAGCCATAAAAATATTATGAAAACCAAAGCTGATATAATTAAAGCAAATAAGAATGAATATACTAACTGGTTAAAAATCTCTGTATAATATTCTAAAGAAGTAAAATGAGCTAACTTCCAGTTTGTATTTTGAACAGATAAGGAGGTAAAATACCCCTCTTTATTATCAATATTAATTCTTTTAATACCATTATTTGTGAAATTATTTAGATTTAACTGTTCTCCATATTTCGAGTTAAATTTAGGAATACCTTCTTTTAAATTATATTCAATATCAGGATGGGCAAGGATGTTATTTTCACTGTCTATTAACATGAAAAATCCATTTTGTACGACATCATTATTTTCTACATAAGATATTATATTAGAAATAGATAAATCACCGGCTAAAACGCCCATAAATTGACCGTCTTTTTTACTATAAACTGGATAGGCAACGGTGACTATAATCTCATCTTGGCTAGCATTTATAAAAGCTTTCGTGAATATTAGTTGATTTTCTTTTAAAGCCTTTTTATACCAGGGTCTTTCTCTTAAATCAAAATCTTTTGGCATTTGCCAGCCGCTGGCATTTATCATATTGTTATTTTTACTACCATAATATAATGAGAAAAACTCTCCATTGTTATTCAGAAGTACTTTTAAATAATTTAAAATCTCTTGTTCACTATGATTATCAAGGGCAATATAACTACCAACACTTTGGATCAACTGTGCTCTGTTATCAAGCCATTTTATTATTTTTTCATTAAGTAAATTAACAGAAAGACGAGTATTATTTTTTACACTATTAGATACAATTCGATTATTATTACTATAAAGCAAAAAGAAACTAGCTGAAATTACTATTAAAACAACAATACCCCAGATATATAATCTCTTAAAATATTTATCCATTAATCAATACCACCTGTTTTTATAAATAATTTTATTAACTACTATATTTACGTGAAATTAGGATTCATTTTTTATATACGAAAAATATATCTAGGTTATTAAACTCCTTTAGCATTCCGAAACAATAATTATTATCGATTAAAATAAGTTATATCAATATTACGCTTATATACATATAATATATATGGAATACATCTATATTACTAAAATATTTTGAATAGATAAAGTACAAAATAAAAAACTCCATTACCCTATCTTAAGGACAATGGAGTTTCAAAATATATATTATTTTGTTTTAGGTACTATTTTTTCTTTTAATTTTTCTGTTTTTATCTCTATTACCTTACTTTCATAATTAGGTGATTGGGCTTTTATTTTTATAACACCAGGTTCTCTTTTACTCTTAATATAAACTGCTCCTCTACCTGCTTCTAGGCTAAAGGGAGTTTCTCCAATTATTTCACCGGGACCTTCAATTTTGAAAAAAATCGGATTATGAGCCAAAATTAAGGTTTGTTCATTTTTATCAACTAATCTAATCTCTAATCTTGTTAGATCAGCTCCATCTGCTTTTAATACTTTATTATCTGCTTTTATCTTTAACTTGTCTGGTTCAGTAAAGGGATATATAGTATGTTCACAAATCTCTTGGTCGTCAATAAATCCAACTGCCTTTAAGTTTTCAATAGTACTAGCTCCCCATTCCCACCATTTACAGTCTTCAAAAATAAAAGGAGGATGAGGTAAACCTGGATATTTATCAACAGCTGGTTTAGCTGTTTTTTTAAAATTACCGTTTACAAACAATTTTACCTTATCACAGTTACTAAATACAATGATTTTATCTCCATAATCTTCATTAAAACTAGGAGTTAGATATCTTGCAATATGAATGATTGTATTTTTTTTAGGATCCATTTGACTTTGATAAACATAAGCAGCCATTTTTTTGGTTCTAAACATATCACAAACTCCGTGGTAACAGACTCTATCTCCAGAACCAAAGTCAGCATGGGTATTATAATCAAAAGCACACCAGCCGCTAGCCCCTGCAATATTATCATCTTGGTACTGCTTATCCTGAATTTGCATATGTTTTACCGCATGCTTAATTTGACGTTCTACACTGTCATAGGTCTTAGTAGGATACATATGCCCCATATACTCACAGATCATATAAGGTTTATGGTTAGGTTCTTTTATCTTACCTTCTAAATTACCTTCAAAATCATTATAAGTAAAGACATCTTCTAAAAACTCACTTTCTCTAAAGTTACGAACTCCTCCGGTCGGTCTAGTCGAATCTAATTGATGAGCAATTTGATTAGTCTTATGATAAAACTCATGGTCATCATCTGATTCATTAATCCTTACTCCCCAAATAAATATAGAAGGATGGTTTCTATCTCTAACAATCATCTCTTCTAAGTTTTGATAAGCAATTTCTTTCCAATTATCATCTCCTATATGCTGCCAGCCCGGTATTTCTTCAAAAACTAATAGTCCGATTTCATCACAGCGATTTAAAAAGGCTGGATCAGCTGGATAATGAGAAGAACGGACAAAGTTTAAACCAAGTTCTTCTTTTAAAAAATCAGCATCTTTTATCTGCCCTTTATCCGGCATAGCATTACCTACATAAGGGTATAATTGGTGTCTATTAAGTCCTCTTAATTTTAGCTTTTTATCATTGATATAAAAAAGACCATCCTCTTTAAATTCTACTTTTCTAATTCCTATCTTATCTTCTTTTTTATCAATAATATTACCAGCTCGATCTTTAATTTTAATATAAACTTTATAAAGGTTTGGATCATTAGGAAACCATAGTTTTGGCTCCTTAACTTTAATCTCATCTAATATAATATTATTTTTTTCTTTTTTAAAATTCACCTTATACTCTTTTTCATTAACAACTTCATTATCTTTTCTTAACTGTATCTGAATTCTGTATTTCCCCGGATTATTTTTATTGATAATATTCATTTTTGGTTTAATTACTGCTTGTTTATGATTACATTCTTTAATTTTAAAAAAGGTCCCGTCGATATAACTTTGGCCGGTAACAATCATCTGAACCCGCCTATATATACCACCAAACAAAAGATAATCAACTTTACTACCCTCAGGTGGAATATTATCTTTACTTCTTGAATCAACTCTTACAGCAATTAAATTATCTTCTCCAACTTTAACATAATCAGTAATATCTAATTTAAAAGAAGTATAGCCCCCTTTATGTATATCTACAAAACTACCATTAACATAAACTTCGGCTTTTTTCATAACTCCATCAAATTTTACTAATATCCTTTTGTTCTTGTAACTTTCATCTAAATAAAATGGTCTACGATACCAGGAAACAAACTCATATTCCTTATGATTAAAATAATGATGAGGAACCAGTTTATTAGAATGAGGTATACTTATATCTTCTAATTTAGGGTTAATGTAATCAATTTCTTGCATTTTTTTATCATCTTCAGGTAAATACTGCCAATCTGTATTAAAATTCAAGATCTGCCTCATAATTAAATACCTCCATTCATAGTCTATTTACCAGTACCCATGGTAAGTCCTCTAATAAAGTATTTTTGTAAAAATATAAAAACAATTATAGTCGGAATTGTAGCCAGTAAAGAACCAGCTACTAAAACTCCCCAAGAAGTAATGAAATTACCTTTTAAAGATGCTAAACCAGCCGTAACTGGTTTAAATTTATTATCTCTAATAAGAACAAGTGCCCAGATATAATCATTAAATATCCATGTAAATTCTAAAGTGCCCAGGGCTGCTAAGGCAGGCTTTGAAAGCGGTAAATAGATACGATAAAATATTTTAAATTCTGAACAGCCGTCCATACGAGCTGCTTCTGATAACTCTTCAGGAATTGTCATCATAAAATTTCTTAAAAAGAAAGTACAAAAGCCAATTTGAAATACCATATGTATCATGATTAATCCCCAATATGAATTATATATACCCAAAAAGTTACTAAGTTTAAAAACAGGGATTAAAAGAATTTGAAAAGGTATTAACATACCACCTACAAACATTAAATATAATGCCATATTTAATTTGAAATCATACTGTGCAAGTGCATAAGCAGCTAATGAAGATAAAAATAATGTTCCTATTAAAGCAGGGATTGTTATAATAAAACTGTTTAATAAATATGTATTTAAATTACCTTCAGTCCAAGCTACTTTAAAATTATTTAAAGAAAGTTTCTCTGGGATTGTCCAAAATCCTTTTGCCATAATTTCATCCATTGACCTAAATGCAGTTAAAAATGCACCAAAGACAGGTAAAAGCCAGGCTATTACAAAAAGAAGGAGTGCTAAAAAGATAAAAGCATTAAGATACTTTCTCTTTTTAAGATAATTCATACACTTAACTCCTCCTCTCTAATTCTTCTTAAATAGAAGAAGATAAAGATAAACATGATAATAAACAAGATAACTGCTACGGCAGCCCCATAACCCATTTCATAATTTCTAAAGGCTTCTGTATACATATAATTTGCTAAAACATTTGTAGAATTAAACGGTCCGCCTCTGGTCATAATATTAACAAAGTCAAAGGCTCGTAAGGATTGAATCATAGTTATTACTAAAACTATGACAGTTGCTGGCTTTAAAAGAGGTAATATTATATACCTAAAGCGCTGCCAGGCAGTTGCTCCATCAATTCTCGCAGCTTCAATTAAAGTAGGTGGAATAGAAGTTAAACCCGCTAAAAATAATAGCATAACATAGCCGGTATGCCGCCAGACCGCAGCTCCAATGACTGCATATAAAGCTGTTTCAGGATTACTTAACCAACCTCTTGTTAAAAAATTTAAACCTACATATGTTAAGGTATTATTTAAAAGTCCGGCCTTAGGATGGTAAATCCAGGACCAGATTAAACCGATAACAACGGGAGCTAAAATCATAGGTGAATAAATAGCTGCTTTAAAGCCCTTTGCCCAGCGAATTTTTTTACTTAATAAAATAGCTAAAAACAGCCCCAAGACTACCGGAACTAATAAAAAGATAAGCAGCCAAATAAAGTTATTAACCAAAGAAGTATAAAATATAGAATCATTAAATAAATCCAAATAATTTTGAATACCTATAAAGTTAGGATCAGTCAGTCCATCCCACTCTGTTAGACTAAGATAAAATGTATAAATTGTGGGACCGATAACCCATATTGTATAAAAAATAAGTGGAACAGCTAAAAACCGCCACTGTACTTTTCTTTTTTCCATTTTAGTAGTTACCTCCACTATTACAAATTAATTAAAAAAGCAGGGGATTAATCCCCTGCTTATATTTAATTATTTTACTCCATAACCTTTTGTCTAACCTGTTCCATCTCTTCCATTATTGATTGATACTGATCAGGATACTGCCAGAACTTCATAAGCAGATCCATAGTATCTCCAGCCATTTCTGGATCCATATCTCTATCATAGAATTGAGCTAGAGCATCTGTATTTTCAATCATTTTTTTACCTTTCAGTGCTGGCTTATCATATACTTCATCAGGAACATCTTTATTTGGCACCATACGTCCCATATCTTCAGCAAAAACTCTTTGGCCTTCTACACTAGCTAAGAAGGCAATAAAGTCTTTTGCTAATTCAGGATTAGGCGCTTTAGCTGGAATCATAAAACCATCTGTTGGTAGGTCTTCTCCCACGGGAACATCTTTATCAATAATTGGGAATCTAAAGAAATTCATATCTTTTTGTACATCTTCTGAAACAGCATCATTAATAAACTGACCCATTAGATACATGGCAGCATCTCCCTGAGTCATAAACTGAAGGCCTTCCTGCCAGGAATAGGCAGCTGCATTTTCAACAAAGAAATCATTTTCTATTAAGTACTTCCATTTTTTAAATACTTCCGCCACTCTATCGTCAGTAAATGGTACTTCCCCATGCATTAAATCAGTATGAAATTTAGGACCATTAATTCTCATATTAAGATAGTCAAACCAACCAGCAGCAGTCCATTTAAATTTGGTACCAATAGCAAAAGGAGTAATTCCATTATCTTTTAAGGTTTCACCAACTTCAAGCAGCTCTTCCCATGTCTGAGGTTCTTCTAGACCATATTCCGCAAAAATAGATTCTCTGTAATATACTGCCCACCAGTAATAGCTGTGAGGTAAGAAATAGGCTTCATCTTCAAAAAAACTGATGCTTTTAAAGGCTCTTGGAATTTTTTGATCAAGATTCTCTTCATTCCACACATCAGTAAAGGGCATAACTAAGCCTTTATCTACAAAATACTTAGCACGATTACCCGCAAACCAACTAAATACATCTGGTGGATCATCAGAAGATAACCAGACTCTAATTGCCTTTTTAAAGTCCTCATGAGCAGTAATATTTAACTGAACATCAACATCAGGATTATTCTCTTCATAAATATCTACTAATTTCTTCATTGCTTTTCTGGGAGCAGGATCACTTGTATATGTATTAACAGTCAGTGTCTCTGCCATTGTCACCGAACTAAATACTAATAATAAAGAAAAGACTAACAAGATAGGTAGTAATTTTTTAATTTTCATTTTTAATTATTCCCCCCTAGATTTAAAATAAATATTTAAAACGTTTTAAATTTATTTAATAAAATATACCACCTCCATAAATATTTTAATTAATAGTTCTTGAAGACTTTCTAACTATTAGCTCAGTAGGAAATATAATAAGTTGTTCGTCTGAACTTAATTTTTCTCTATTTATTCTTTTTAAAAGAATTTCGGCAGCTTTTTTACCCATTTCTTTTTTTGGTATATGTAGGGTAGTCAAGGAAGGATTATAGTATTCAGACATCCGAATATTATCGATGCCAATTATTGAGATATCTTCTGGTACTTTGATATTTGCTGAGGTTAATGATTGGATAACTCCCATCGCCATTTCATCATTTAAACAGATTATAGCAGTTGGTAACTTGGCTAATTTTAATAATTTTTGGCCAACTTTATAGCCGCCTTCTATAGTTAGGAAGTTATAAAAGATATAATTATCATTTATTTTTATATTATTATCTGAAAGAGCTTTTTTATAGCCCTCTACTCTTTCTTCACTTTGACCAATAAATCCGATCTTTTTATGACCATTATTGATTAAATAATTAGCTATGTTATAAGCTCCTTCAAATAGATCTGTCTTAATTACAGGGATTAGAGTATAATTATTAATTTCACGGTCTACAAAAACGACCGGAGTATTGTTTTTTACAAGATCAATAATCATTTTATTATGTTCTTCCATCATATCGCCTAAACATGCAAAAATGGCTCCATCAACAAGGCCACTTTTAAATAAATTTATATATCTTAACTCTTCTTCTGATTTATATTCAGTACTACATAATATTAAATTATATCCACTTTCTTTTATAGTATTTTTTATAGATTGGGCCATTTCAGCAAAAAAGGGATTTTCTACTTCAGGGATAACTAAACCGATTGTTTCAGTGGCTTTTTTGACAAGAGCCCTGGCCCTTGCATTGGGAGTGTAATTCAATTCTTCAGCAATTTTCTTAACCTTTTCATAAGTTTTGTGGTTAACTTTCTCACTATTATTTAAGGCTAAGGAAGCTGTGGCTATTGAAACATTTGCTTTTTCAGCTATATCTTTTAAAGTAGTAGACATGGCTTATAACCTTCTTTATTTAAAAGTTTAAAACGTTTTAACAATAAATATTATATAATAAGAATTTTTAATTGTCAAACAATTTCCAAAATTCTTTTAATAAAATCCAAAAAATACGAGACCAAAGCTTAACCTTTGATCTCAACACCATTTCTTTCAATTACATCACTATAAAAATGTCCGCTTTCTTTTATATATCTTTTTTGATTATCTTTATAATCAACAAAAACAATACCAAATCTTTTAGAATAACCGTAAGCCCATTCGAAATTGTCCATTATAGACCATACATAATAACCTTTTAAAGGAATACCATCTTCAATAGCCTGGTGGGCTTTCATTAGATGACCTTTTAGATAATCAACTCTATCATAATCTTTCACCTTATTATTTTCGGTTAGTTTATCATTAAAAGCTGCTCCATTTTCAGTTATATATAAAGGTAACTCAGAATATTCATTATTAACCCTATTTAAGACATTGTATAAGCCTTGTGGATAAACTTCCCAACCCATTTCTGTATACTGACTATCTTCAACTTTAACTTCTTTAGTTTCTAATATATTTGCTTCTTCAGCATGTTTAATCACATTGCGAGAATAATAATTGACACCTAAAAAGTCCATAGGATAACTGATAATAGACATATCGCCCTCTCTAATGTCAATTTCACCTACATTCTCTTCAAAAAATTCAAAGAGGTCTTTAGGGTATTTAGCTCTAAATAGAGGATCAAGTACAATTTTATTAATGAAATTATCTTGGCGCCAGGCAGCCGCTAAATCCTCTTTACTATCAGTCGCCGGCTGGAAATCCCCCAAATTTAAGGTTATACCAATTTCTCCATCCATTTCTTCTTCTTTAAAAGATCTTACTACCATTCCATGTGATAACAATAAATGGTGTAAAACCTGGAGAGCACTTTGATAATCCTGTTTACCAGGCGCATGCTGACCAAAAGCATGTCCTAAAAAACTAACTACCCAGGGTTCATTATGAGTAATCCACTGATCGATTACCCCATCAAATTTTTCAATTAAACGCATTGCATAATCATGAAAGTATTTAGCAGTATCTCTATTTTCCCATCCTCCTCTTTTTTGTAAAGCCTGGGGTAAATCCCAGTGGTAGAGAGTGGGCAATGGTTTTATACCATTTTGTAGTAATTCATCAACAAGTCTTTTATAAAAATCTAATCCCTTTTTATTTAAAGAACCGCTGCCTTTCGGGAATACGCGGGGCCAAGAAATGGAAAAACGATATGAATTAAGTCCTATTTCTTTCATCAATTGAATATCTTCTTTATATCTATGGTAATGATCACAGGCTATATCTCCAGTATCATTATTTTTTATATTACCTTTTTGATGAGTAAATCTATCCCAGATAGATTCACCTTTACCATCTTCATCATAGGCACCTTCTATTTGATAAGAAGCTGCAGCTGCACCCCATATAAAATCATTCGGAAACTTATATTCTGTCAAACTTATCCCTCCTTTTAAATTTATATTAAATGTTTATTACCTTACTCCTGCTTTAATTTCTTATTAAATTCATA
>CAYSHP010000080.1:0-10692 GCA_964430875.1 uncultured Halanaerobiales bacterium | reverse complement strand
GCTTTTTCAAGCTCCATCTGAATCTTTAGTTTGATTCAGGTGGAGTAGTTGACTTGTTATTGAACAATATCTATAAAGAGAGAGGCAAGTTCAGGATCAAATTGAGATCCCGCACAATTTTTTATTTCATCGATCGCTTCATCTTGGCTCATAGGGGCTTTATAAGGCCGACCACTGGTCATTACATCATAGGCATCTACTATTGATATAATACGGGATAATAAGGGGATTTTAGTGTTGCTGATACCTTCTGGATAACCGCTCCCATCCCATTTTTCATGATGATATAATATATATTCCGCTATATCAGAAAATTCATCCATAGTAGAAACTATCCTATAGCCTGCTTCCGCATGTTCTTTTATTGTTTCCCATTCTTTTTGATTTAATTTACCCGGTTTACTTAAAAGTCCCTGCGGAATTGTTACTTTCCCAATATCATGTAAAGAAGTTAAAATTGAAAGCCTATCCATATCAGAACTTGAAAGTCCAACTTCCTCACCTAATTTCAAAGAAAGTTCTTTCATCCGGCTGGCATGTTCTTCTGTTTCATGGCTTTTTTCTCTCAATGTATTTAAAAAGGCTGAAAGCACATTACTTCTCGCACTTTTCCGATTAGTTATTTTGTTTTTATACATTCTATTTTCAGCCTTATTTAATACTTTAAAAATATCTTTACTGGAATCATCTTTGGAAGCACAGCCTAATGAAATTGAAACTATTAAATCTCCTTTACTCTCTTTAGCTTTATTGACTATCCTTTTACAAATTCTCTCACTGGTTTTTAAAGAAGTATTTGGTAGTAAAATTACATATTCATCTCCACCCCAGCGAGCAACTATATCTTCTTCCCGACAACTATTTTTTATAATTTCGCCTGCTTCAATTAAAAGTTCATCTCCACGGGGGTGTCCATATGTATCATTAACAAGTTTCAGATTATTTAGATCACCCATAATCATACTAATTGGTAGTTGTCTAATAGTATCAATCCGGCGCATTTCTTCTTCCAGGTAAGCCCGGTTATATAAACCTGTCAGTTTGTCATGAAAACTTAAATACTTTATTTTTTCTTCTGCTTCTTTTCGATCACTTATATCATGAATTATTGAAAAAAGATATTCATTATTTTCTATTTTGATGGGACCTGTATAAACCTGTACATTCCTGATTTCTCCATTGGCTAACTTATGTTTGAATTCAAAGTTATGACTTTTCCCATCTGCAGCTACTTTCATTTTGCTTTTCAATTTATCTTTTGATAAAGTATTGATTTGATCAATATTCATATTAGTTAATTTACCATAAGACCAACCATAATATTTAGTAGCAGCTGGATTAGCATCGATTATCTGCCCACTATCTGGATCAAGAATAATCATGACTGCATATTGATTTTCAAATAAAGACCTGTACTTCTCTTCACTTTTGGCTAATTCTTGTTCAACTTTATATCTTTTTGTAATATCTTCAATAAAACCATCTATTAAAAACGTACCATCATTTTTGACTTCACTTATTTTAGCATCCATTTTCAACCACAATTTGTTTTTATCTTTATTATAGGCTTGATAAACGAAATCATCTACTTGCCCTTCTTTTTTTATTTTCTCTACAAATTCTTTTCTTCTTTCTTCTCTAACATAGAGGTCTTTTCCAAGTTTATGGTAATTATCCATTGCATCCTCTACATTATCATATCCCAATATTTCAGCCATTTTGGGATTAATTAATTCAGCCTCTCCCAAGGAATTGGTTTTAAAAATACCAACCGGGGCATTCTCAAATAGTTCCCGATACTTTTTCTCGCTTTCTAGCAGTTCTCTTTCTGATTTTCTTCTTAATTTTTCATTATTTATTGAAGCAATCGCATAAGCTAAGTCATTAGTTAGTTCATGTAAAAGATCTATTTCTTGGGAATCAAAATAATTTTCTTCATCTATACAAAGGGATAAAACACCCCAGAGCTGATTAAATACTTTGATAGGAAAAATTGCCATTGAACGATTGTTATTAAAAAATTTAAGCTCTCCATCTATCTCATCAGGATGAAGATTAAGGTAGTTAGTAAGTTCATTATGGTCAATGTCATAATTATCTATGATTTGGTTCTCTAAATTAGGTTTAGCTATATCAATATCTACATTATTAATTAATTGACTATGGACTCCTGCAGAACTTAAAATACTTAAATTATTATCTTTTTTATCAATTGTACCAATCCAGGCTGATTTATAACTACCATTTTCAATAATTACCTGGCAAATTCTGTTTAATAGTTCATCTATATTATTATCGCGAACTAAAACTTGATTTACATTACTTAATATAGTGTATAATCTGTTTAATTTATTAATTTTATTGGTCATCGCTTTTCTTTCTGTAATATCTACAGCAATACTTAAGACCAATCTATTACCTTCTTCATCTTTGCCCAGTGGCGCTGAGCTGAAATCCCAAATTCTTTTTTCCCCTTCTTTAGTTTCAATTTCATATTCTCCATCATGTCGTTTTTCATTTACTGGAAAAAGCTTTTCTACATACTTTTTGACCTCGTTACTTTTTTGACCATATGCTTTTGTAAACCAGTCATCTATATGGGGAATATCATCTAAATTATAACCTGAAATTTCTGTCCATGTTTTATTTATTTGTTTTACTTTTCCCTTTTCATTGTGAATCATTATGGGGTAAGGAGCTACTTTTATTGCATTTGAGAAAAGCTTTTCTCTTCTTTTGATTTCTTCATTTAGTTCATATTTTTCCGTAAAGTCTCTAAAGACCATGACTGCCCCATATATATTACCTTCTTCATCTTTAATTGGGGCTGCACTATCAGCTATATGGTACTCTGTTCCCTTTTTGGAGATTAATTTTGTATGATTAGCTAGACCAACAATCTTACCTTTTTCAAATACTTTAACTACCGGGTTCTTTACTTCTTTTCTAGTAAAGGTATTAACAATATTAAATACCTTTTTAACATGCTTATTTTTAGCTTTCTTAAAATCCCAGCCCGTTAGCTTTTCAGCGATACTATTCATTCTGATAACTTTGCCCTCTTTATCTGTTACAATTACCGCATCTCCAATGGAGTTTAAAGTAATAGAAAGGAATTTATTATTTCTTTTTATCTTTTCTTCTTGATTAATACTTTTTATTACATTACTAATTCGTTCTGTTATATCATTTAATAATTTAAATTCTTCTTTTAAAAAGACCGTATCATTATATTCTTCTTTATGAAAATTAAGGTAACATACCGTTACAGTACCTACTTTACTGCCATTAATATTTATATCACTGCTTTGACTCCACTCGGTTTTTTTATAATTATCTGTTTTAAATACTTTATCTTTATATGAAATTTTAGCACAGGTATCTTCGGAATACTGCCAGGCAGGGGGGATAATATTTACTATTTCTTCTAACGACTCTTCTAATCTTATTTCAGGCTTTTCTATAACTTCGGAAATTTCAAAAAGCCCTCTTAATTCTTTGACTCTCTCTTTTAACTGAGCATTTTTTTCTTTTATCTGGGAGGAACTACTTCTGATATATAAAGCGGCTACAATAATGGTTAAGACTTCAATTAAATAACTATCTAATCTGATTTGAAGAGTATATAAATCCTGAATAGCAAGTGTAATCACTGCAAAAGCAGCCGAAAAAAAAGCACCTCTTTTTCCATGTTGAAAACTTGCAAATATTACAAATAATATAATTAGCGGTTCAATAATTTCACTTCTTACAGTTAGAGACAGGATTAAAATTAAAGCTGCAATTATATATACTGTATATTTTTTGTTTAATATTTCCTTTATTTTATGTAATAATTTTTGATATTCCATCAACTCACCATCCTCACTTTCCAAAATACAATAAATATTGGCACATATATTACATATTTTAGAGAAGTCTCATTTTTCCTTTTTATTTTATGAAATTTGGTGCATAAATTTAAAATAAAAGCATAATTTCTTATAAATTTACTTATTTTGCAAAAAATAGTAATAAAAAACCCTAAAGTAAATACATATATTAAATATGCATACTTTAGGGTGCTTATTTATAATCTGTATTTATTACTTAAAATATTATGAAGCTCTTCTATGTTTTTTGATCTTTTCATAAGCATCTTGGATTTCTTTAAACTTCTGTTGAGCAAACTCTTTATATTCTTCCGGTAATCCCTTACCAATTACATTATCAGGGTGAAAATCTTTTACCTTCTGCTTATATTGCTTTTTGATTTCACTCATTTTAGCATCAGGTGATACTTCTAATATCTTATAGTATTTTCCCATTGAGCCAGTATCAGCCTGTTCATATCTGGCTAAGATACTTTCATATTGACTATCACTTATATTAAAGATCTCTTTAGTTCTTTTGATATAATCTTTTTCTTTAGCATGAAATTTATTATCTGCTACCGCTACTTTCATTAATAAATCCAGCATACTTACTAATAAGCTTCTTTCATGTCTGAAGTGATTATAGAATTGGCGGGCAAAGTCTTCAAAACTATCATTATTTTTCTTTGCCTCATCAAAAATTTGGATAGACAGTTCACGAGCTCTTTCATCTAACTGTAGTTCATTTCTAACAAAATTATCAATAACATTGATTTCTGATTTTGAAACAGTTCCATCGGCCTGAGCAAACTTAGCTAACATTGAAAATGTTGTGGTAAAAAATATCATGTTTGATCTTTCTTGTTGGTTTAATCTATTATTAACATTATTAGTATTACTACTATCAAACTTATTACCAACTACCGCTCCGATTACAGCCCCAAGCGGTCCACCTAGAACAAATCCTAAACCACCACCGACAAGCTTTCCAGTCCAACTCATTACTTAATATCCTCCTTTAAATTAACTATCTTATAAAATTAGATAAATATAATATTACCATTATTATATCTTCTAGATGACAGTTTTTAATCCTGTATTTATTCTGCAATTTAATTCTATTTTTTTATATATTAATATAAAATGCGGGGAAAATCCCCCGCATTTTAATATGAATATCTTTGTTTTTTATTAATTTGGATCTATTATAATTTGAATTGATCTACTTTATCTGACAGACTTTGGGCCATATCAGACAGTTCTTCAGAAGTACTGACAATTTCTTGGGTTGAAGCACTCTGCTCTTCACTGGAAGCTGCTACTTCTTCTGCATGACTGGAGACTTCTTCACTTACAGAAGCAATCTCTTTAACTGCTTCTTTTACCTGGGTACTATTATTGTTCATAACATCGGCGGCTTTAGATATCTCTTTGATTAAATTCCTTAGATCTTGTGCTGCACTATTTATTTCTGTAAATGTATTTTCAGTATCTTTAATGGTATCTACACCATTTTCAACTGCTTCTTCTGCTTCATCCATCTGATTAATAGTTTCTTTGACTCCATCTTGTATATCTTCAATTAATAAAGCTATTTTTTCAGTTGCATTTGAAGATTCTTCAGCTAAATCTCTTATTTCATCTGCTACTACACTAAAGCCACGACCAGCTTCACCGGCTCGGGCAGCCTCAATAGCTGCATTTAAAGCTAATAAATTGGTCTGAGCAGATATACCATTAATTAATTCAACGATATCACCGATCTGTTCAGATAATTCACCTAGTTCATCTATCTTACTTGAAACTGCACTGGATTGATTTTTAACTTCTTGTACCTGCTTAATAGAAGAATTAATTGAATCGTTACCTTCTTTAATATTTTGGATTACATTATCAGCTGAACTATCCATATCTTCAGATTTTTTACCTACATTTTCAATTTTATCTGTTAAATTATCTACGTTTTCACGTGTTTCTAATATTTGAGCAGATTGTTCTTCTGACCCTGAAGCAACATCTTCTATTGCACTTCCTACCTGTTCTGCAGAAGCAGATATTTCTTCACTAGATGCAGATAATTCCTCACTTGAAGCGGCTAATCTTTGGGAAGTATCAGCAATTTCTGCTATCATATTACTGAATCCTGTAATCATCTTATTAAAAGAAGCCTTAATCTGGTTAATTTCGTCTCCTTTTTTTGTTTTATTATAATCAACATTTACTGTTAGATCCCCATTTTCTGCTTTAGCCATTTTTTCGCTTAAATTTTTGATAGGTTTAGAAATATTATTTGCTATAAAGAAGATTATGACTCCCATAATGATTATTGCAATAACAAAAACTATTGATAATATCATAATAGTTCTATCTTTAATAGCAGTTATTTGTTCTCTAGCTGAACTCAAATAACTATTGACTACAGAAGCATAAGTACCAGAGCCAATAAAATAATCAGTCCCTTCAACAGGTTCAACATAACCATACTTCAATTCATCTTTTCCAGTATTCGGATTTGTATAATAATATTCTACAAATCCTCCGCCTTCTTGAGCTTTTTTGGAAAGCTCTCTTACAAGATATGTCCCCTGAGCATCTTTAAGTTCCCATCTATTGGTTCCTTCAACATCTCTATCCGGTGGTAGGGATATTGTCTTCCCTTCATAATCATAAATAAAGAAATATCCAGCTTCTCCAAATCGTATAGGAGTATTTTCTTTTACAATCATTTCTTTTAACTCTTTATTACTATTACTGACTGTATTGTTTTGCACTAACAATTCTAAATTTTGGGCCATAACATGAGTTGCATTTTTTATACGCTCTTTTTCTTTAGTCATAAGAGAAGTTTTCAAACTCTCATTTGTAGCATTTTGTAAATTGTTAAACTGGTATAATACTACTCCTCCAAAAATTAACATTGTAAAAATAAATGCAATTCCAATAAATAAGAATATTTTTTGTTTAATGTTTAGATTACTGATAGACAACTTTATCCACTCCTAGTTTAATATTTTATAATTGGAACTTTCCGTCCCTTATTTAATACGAAGTATTATTAGCCCAAATTAATTATTGCTTCCATTTCATAATCTAATTTATATCTCAATAACTCTTTATTACTCTCAAATACTTGCTATATATACTTTTCCTTTCTCTTTACTTTAATTTGTATTTTCTCTTTTTATATTATGTAATATTTTAGGATTAACCCTGATATTTTAATAAATAATTTCTTTAATTAAATATAATTGTTAGTTTTTTAAAAAATATTTTTAACAAAAAATTATTAATGATAGTATTAACAATTTTATTAAATAGGTTTTATTTATTATCTATGGTAAACAAAAAATGTACAGTAGGGCACTTTAAAAATGTACAGTCTAATAAATTAAAAAGCCTTAATCCAAATTTATCAGATTAAGACTTTTTAAAAGTTTATTTGTAATTTAAATTTAAATAGCATTATTTTTTTAATAGTTGAGCTAATATATTTAACCTATCTTTTTTATAGTTACTTTTTACCCCATAGATATCTTTTAACATTTGTCCTTTATTATTTTCTAAACCCTTAACATTTAAAATATCTGCAATTGTGGGAGCAGTATCAATTATTTCACAAGCCCTCTTAGAACTACCTTTTTTAATTTTAGAACCATAAAAAACTAAGGGTACTAAAGCTTCTTCTTTAGTATATGAACCGTGGTCTCCTTTATATTCTGTGCCTGCACCATATCCATTATTTAAAAGTATAAGGCCAGTGCCTATTTTTGTAGGGTCAACACCTAGTTTTAATAATTCATTTTTGAAAAGAATTGTTTTAACATAGTCTTTATTTTCTAGACTTTTTATAAGTCTATTTTTATCTGCTTTTTTAGTACTTTTGATTACCACAAATCTTCCGTAACCATAATAGTTAAAACCACATTCTAAAATGATTTTATATAATTTATCTGAAATATCATTTTTTATCGTATCTTGCCCATGATCGGCTGAAATTACTATATTAAAGTTATTAAAGTTTCTTTCCAAATAATCAATTAATCTACCTATCTCTTTATCTACCCAGAGCAGTGATTCTAAAGATTCTTTGGATTTAGCACCATAATAGTGTTGAACTGTATCAACTGTGAAATAGACTAATTGAATATAATCAGGAACAAATTCATTTAAAGCTTCTATACTATAGTCAGTAATCTTTTCTGCATCATGTCCTAAATAAGCTTCTGAAACAAAGTAATTTAGGCCTCTATTCATATGGCCGCAAATTCCAGCCGTTTTTCTACCACTTTTAGATAAAGTTTCTGCAATACTCTCTGCTTTACTATATTTAAGAGGATTTATATGAAGAAGTTTATTATTCTCGAAATCATAATACATATTTAGATTAACACCGGTATCAATAGGTAAAGCCCCACTGTTCATTGAAGTATGGGCGGGGCCGGTTAATGTGGGAAATATGCTGTAACATTTTTCATAATGAAAACCACTTTTCATTAATCTACCTATGTTTTTTAAGTTACTGTTATATAAAAAGTCATTACTAACTCCATCTATTATGATATGAACTACCCGCTCTTTATTTTTATCATTATTTAAATTTACCTTAACATACTCTTCCCAAGCTTTAGACAATGAGATACCTCCAAACTAATTTACTTTAACTTTAAAGCAAATGTATTATTAATATCATTTAAAACATTATTGGCATTAACTAAATCTTTTACTAACGGATTAGTATTTAAAGCCCAGAGGGCTTGATTATAGTCTTTATTTACAGCCGCTTTTACAGTTAATCTTTCATAAGCTTTGACAATTTGGATTAGCCCTAACAAATGAGGTTCTACTTTTTTAATGTTAATAGGATGAGCACCTTTTTGATCAATTAGGGCCGGTACTTCAATTATATCATCATCCTCTAAACTATCAATAGTACCTTTATTTTTTATATTAACTATTGCTAATTTCTTTTTATTATTTATAATATAATTCATGGTGTTTATTGCTGCCCGTGAATAAAGCTCTCCTCCTCGTTCTGTTAATTTCTCGGGTAAACTTTCTCCACTTTCAGTTTTAAATAATTTCATTAACTCTTTATCGATCTCAATTACCTCTTCGGCCCTTGTTAATTCTTGAGTTCGTAACTTTTCTATAATCTCTTCAGTAAAATAGAAATACTGTAAATAAGGAGATGGAATCATATTGAGAGACCTAATTAAATCTATTTCCGCCGCCGGAATATTTTCAGCTCGATATACTTCACTATCCTCTATTAAAGCTTCTACTAATTCACTAATCTTATCTTCACCTTGCTCATATACATGACGCAACCAACCTAAATGGTTTAGGCCCACATAATCATAACTAAGCTCTTCAATCTCTTTATTGAGTATTTTAGCACTCTGATTTACTAAAATAATGGGGATATTACAAAGTCCAATCACTTCTAAATCAGTATGATCTGAAAGCGCTTGTGTTATTATACTGGAAGGATTAGTAAAGTTTAAAACAAAACAGTTTGGTTTGGCATATCTTTTTATATCTTCTGCAATTTTTAAAACTTCTGGTATAGTTCTCATCGCTTTTGAAAAACCACCAGGACCGGTTGTTTCCTGACCCACCATACCATATTTTAAACTTAATTTTATATCATTATGCCTGCCTTCTTGGCCTCCTACCCGGATCTGTAATAAGACAAAGTCAGCCTCTTTTAATGCTTTTTTTCTTTCAGTAGTTTTCATTAAGTTTAAGTCATTACCGCTTTTTTTAATAATTCTTTGACCATAATTATATATTGTATTTAATCTTTTTTCATTAATATCTGTTAGATATAATTCATCTATATCTAATTCATCATTTTTATTAACTATCTCATAAATTAATTCAGGAGTATAGGTACTACCTCCTCCAACCACAGTTATCTTCATAAAATTTCCTCCAATATCTAATATTTTATTGCTCCAGAAGTTAAACCTTTAATAATTTGCTTTTGCAGTAGTATAAAGAACACTACAACTGGTATTGAAATAACTACACCAGCACTTAATACATAATGCCACTGAACTTCAAACTGACTGGCATAATCTGTAATACCGACAGCTACTGTTCTGGTATTATCATTTGTTAAAACTGAAGCAAACATAACATCATTCCAGGCTCTTAAAAAGCCCAATATTGATACCGCTACAATTCCAGGAATAACAAGCGGCATGATTACTCTTAAAAAAGCTCCAAACCGTGTACAACCATCAATCATGGCTGCTTCTTCAATATCAACAGGAATCGAGTCAAAATAGCTTTTCATAAGTAATAAACAAAAAGGTAAGGCAAATGTAGAATATGTAAAGATTAAAGAAAAGTATGTACCTTTTACTTTTATACCCGTTATTTTTTCAAACTGAATAAATAATAAAAAGTATGGTAATAAAAATAATATACCGGGGAAACTCTGAGTTAATAATACTGAGCCACTAAATAATTTTTTGCCTTTAAAGTCAAATCGACTTAACGCATATCCAGCTAAAACAGAGAATATGACTGCAAAAAACATAGTAGCAATTGAAATTACTAAAGAATTAATAAAATACTTTGCTAATGGTACAACACTCCAGATATTCTTATAATTATCAAATATCCATTTTTCCTGGGGTAATAGATTATAGGCTCCAGTCATAACTTCTTTGGGTAATTTAAAGGTTGTAAAAACTAAATTAGCAGTTGGTACTAAAACTATCGCTAAATATACCAATGTTAATACTGCTATTAAAATATGTTTTTTATGTTTATATTTCATCAAAAATGTAGCAAGGAAACTCCATCTAAATCTTGCCTTTGATTTAGG
>CAYSHP010000079.1:0-10868 GCA_964430875.1 uncultured Halanaerobiales bacterium | reverse complement strand
TTATATATTAATAAGAAATATATATTCTTATAGTGAACATATGATTATAATTATAAAATAAAAAACTGATAGCAAGTACATTAATCAACTCACTATCAGGTTTATATATTTATTAAAATTTAGCAATTTATTCGATATATTATTTTTCAAAATCCATATCTTTATTTCCAATCTTAACTTCTATAAAACAACCTTGTTCATATCCATCCAACTCACTGACAACACCTTTTACAGCATTATATAATAATTTCTGTACAAATGGTACCATCTCTATTTTATTATCATCTATATACAAGTTAGTATTAGTCTCGGAGATAATACAATCTGATCTTTTAGCTTCTCCTTTTAATATCTTTTTCCCTAATTCTCTACATGTATAACCACAAGCTGTACAACAATCTGCTGGAAAATCCGGTAATTTTTCAAAAACTTTTTCCTCAATTAAGTCTACTATTTTTTCGGTTTCAGTTACAGCATTAATTACAGGCAGTCCTTTATACTCATCAATTTCATTAGCAATCTTACCTGAAATAGCAAATACCATCTCATCAAGTCTTTCATCAATCTCAGCTGTATTCTCTGCTGTTATTATTTTAGGGAAATTCCCTTCTTCTATTCCCTCTAGTATCACATAATCCTGAGAATAATTTTTTAAGATCTTTTCTAATGACAATCTTTTTTCATATAAAATATCTGTTTCATTATAACCTCTGGCTGTAACTGGTTCGGCACCTGCCTTACTATGACGATATGTATTTGTGCCCTCTTCATCTATAGTAAAACCTTCATAATGAATTTCTTTAATTGAACCCACGGAATATCTTCTTTTCTTTAATTCTTTTATAATGTTTTCAATGGTAGTAGTCTTACCTGTTAAACTAATCCCGAATACAGAAAATAATTTCAATTTATTCACCCCATTAATAGGTATATTGTTAACACAATCATCGTAAATGTAACACTGATCGACATAATCAAAAAATCATATCTTGATAATTTTAATTTAATATAACTTGTTCGTTCTGGATATGCTCTAAAAGCACGTGCTTCTAAAGAGGTTGATAACTCTCTAGCTCTATGAACTATTCCCGATAATACAGGCATAAACATATATGAATAGACTTTAAACCTTTTAGTAATTGATAATTTATCTATTTCGATTCCCCTTAGTTGAATAGCTGTAAAAGCATCTTTTGCTTCTTGACCCAAAATAGGGATAAATCTAATTGCTAAAGAAACCATAAAAGCTAATTCAAAAGGAACTCTCCATTGAATTAATGCCTGAATTATTTCACGAGGACTTGAACCTTTCATAATCGTAGCTGATATTATGATAGTTAACATTCTTAATATAACTCGCAATCCTTTAGCTAGCCCACCGGTAGTCAGGAGGGTAAAGTTTTGTATAGAAAAAAGGACCTGACCTGAAGGAGAAAATATACTCTGTAAAAAAGCAATCCCTATCAGTAAAATTATAAATTTACGGACTCTATTTAAAAAAGACCAGTTTGCTTTAAAAAAATTAGCTACAATTATTGAAATTATAAGAACAATAGACAACAATAAGACATCAACTACAAAAACAGCTAAAGTTGATAAAGAAAAAACCATTACTAATTTGGTTCGGGGATCAAGTTTCATGCAGCTCACCCCCGGAAAGTTCTATTACTCTAGTTGCATTCTTGTTAATAAACTTTTTATCATGACTAATTAAAATAATTCCAATACCCTGAGATTTTAAGTTTTGTAAAAGCATAGATAATTTATCTTTTCTTACTATATCTAATCCTGTGGTGGGTTCATCTAAAATTAAAAAGGTTGGCTTATTAATGAAAATAGATGCTAAAGCAACTCTTTGTCTTTCTCCTCTACTTATCCGGTAAGGAGAAGAATCTTCTAAACCTTCTAGAGAAAATTCTTCTATTATTTTATTTACTTTTTGCTCAACTACCTCTTTAGATTTTCCCATAAAAGAATGAGCAAAACCAATCTCTTCTCTTACAGTGGGATTAAATAACTGTCTGGAAGGTTGTTGAAAAAGATAGCCGATTTTTTTCCCAATACTTCCTAAGGTAATTTCTTCAACATTTTTGCTATCTACTAATATATAACCATGATCAGCTGTTAAAATTCCGGTCAACAATTTACCAAAAGTTGTTTTCCCACTGCCGTTAGGTCCAACAATCGCCGTAATTTCACCTTTATAAAAGGAAGTTGTAATATTTTTTAATATTATATCACTTTTTTCATAAGAAAAGCTTACATTATTTACTTCTATAAATGGGTTATCCTTGTAAACTTCCTGCAAATTCTTTTAACCTCCCATTTTTTAAAACTAATTTTCTATCAGCTATATCTATGTTGTCCAAATTGTGTTCAACCATAATTACGGTTCTACCTTCTTTTTTTAACTGTAAGATAATATCTTTAATTGCTTTTTTTCCTTTTTTATCAATCTGGGCCATAACTTCATCAAATATTAAAATCTCTGGTTTTAAAGTTAAGACTGATGCTAAGGCAATTAGCTGTTTTTGCCCCCCGGAAAGATGTTGAGTTTTTTCATACCTAATATTTTCTATATCAAGTAATGAAAGAACTTCATTTATTCTTTCATCAATCTCATTCCGGTTAATACATAGATTTTCAGGTCCAAAGGCAAGTTCATTTTCAACAATAGGAAAAAATATCTGAGTTTCGGGATTTTGAAAAACTATACCCACTTTAGTTGCTATTTGGGGCATACTCATATTTTTAATAATTTGGTCTTTAATAAAAACCTCTCCTGTAAGATCACCAGTATACACATTTGGTATAATACCGCTTAAACAGTAACATAAAGTTGTTTTACCACTACCACTTAAGCCTACTATTGCTAGAATCTCTCCTTTATTAACTTGCAAACTTACATCATTAATAATATTTTTATCATTCTTCTTATATTTAAAAGATAGATTTTTTGCTCTTATTGGTTTAATCACTTAACATTAACCTCCGTTACAAATTTACACCATCTTTGTCCAAATTGATCATTTTTAATTACTAATCGATAAGGTCCAGTGCCACCTTCTTTTTTTCCTTTAAGAGGTTTTCCATCACTTTGATAAACCAAATAAACATTATCATCTACTTTGACCTCTTTTGCAGTCAAAGCTACAGTATATCCATCAACTGCTTTAACAACAACCTGACTTTTATCTTCTAAATTAACTCCTACTTCTTTAATAACATTTTTAAGTGGAACTCCTGTAAAAGAATGTTCTTCGGGGCCAGAATCACTGGTATCTAAATCTTTACTAAAAGTATTTTCACCTTGTTCTTTAACAAAACTCATATTTACTGTTTTAACTTCCACCCCATCTTCTTTTATGGTTACTAATGCATTTTTTTGAGCATTATCTTTCTCAGCTATACTACCTTGATTTAAATAGGCTGTAATACCAACAGTAACTGCTAAAATTATGATTATAATAATGATCATCTTTTTATTCATCCATTTTACCTCCTTCAGTAATCAGATATGGTACAAACATATCCTCATAAAGCACTAATCCATGGTCTCCCCCATTCTCAGTTTTATGCATACCATGATCTGATGTTATAATAATCTTACCATCCCAAATTTCTGCTAATTTTTTAAGATATTGATCCGACATCTTTATTACTTCTTTAGTCTTTTTACCGAATGGTCCATAATCATGTCCAGTATCATCAATACCATGGAAATGAGTAAAGATTAACTGTGCACCATTTTTAATCTGTTTTTTAGTCTCATTAAAAACTTCATCATCAGTAGTATCATTTTCATTTAAATCAGGATTTAATATAGGTTCAATTGAAGTATTTAAAATTTTGATATTACCTTCAACATATACGCTTTCAATACCTAATTCACTTGCTTTTTTAAATAAATCAGGTACCTTTAAGTCTTTAAAGTCATGACTATATACTCCATTTTGAGCGGGACTTTTACCTGTCAAAACAGCAGCTAAGCCTGTATTAGTTACAGGTTTATATGAGGTAATTACTTTTGAATTATTATCTATTTTTGACATATAGGGAAGCTCATTATTTTCTTTTAAATGACTAAACTGATGGTAACTAAATCCATCTAAAAGTACTATTAATACTTTTTTTCCATTTTCTAAATAATGTAAGGCGTCATAAAAAGCATCTTTATTACTTTTTAAAGGTGCATCTATAATAACCCCGCGAATATTTTCAAGTGATTCTTTTTGTTCTGGATTTATATAATTAAGATAGTTACTCTTTAATTCTAGATAACCACCATTATAGCTTAAGGTTTTTCCTTCTTTATTAAATATGATAGTTCTAGATTCTAAATCCTTATTCACTAACTCTTCAAGTGTTAATAATTTTCTCTCTGAAAAAATAGCTGTTGTATAATCTATTCCATCAACATTTTGGGTGGATTCTCCTTCAAATACTGCTTTTTTGTAATATGAATCTATTAAAAGTTGTCCGGGGGTTTTACTTAATATATTTTCCTCTGAAGTTATTATTGTAAATAAATTTTTACTTATATCAGCTTGTGAAACAATAGTTATATTATCTATTAACTTTATATTACTACTGATTGGATGGTTTAAGTTTATTGCTTCCCAACCGTATTTATTTGAAAAGTTTATATAACTTTCTGCAATTTTATCTGATGATATTTTTGCTCTTAACCCATCTTGAGCTGAAAAAACAATTTCATACTCTTTTGATATTGGTTTTGCCTTATCAACTATATCTTTTAATTTATATACTTTTAATTTATTGTTTTTATATTCAATTTTAGTATGAGATATATCCTTTAGATTTTTTAAATTAATTACTTCATTTACATCTCCTCTAATATAGGCATTGGGTACAAATCCTTTCATTTCATCAATACTATAAACTTTAGCATTAGTTAATAAAATGGCAATTAAAAGAATTAAAATAAGTACTTTATTTAACTTTTTCAAAATAATCTCACTCCCATTAAAAATCAAGCCTCTAATATATCATACTTCGCAAACTGTTTTATTATACTATAAGCAATGACACCACCCAAACCCCCTGATAGGGCAGCACTGCTTAATGCTAAAACCAAGGGGATTATGGGTAATCTAAAAAATACAATATTCACTAAAAAAGTACCACTTAGATTTGCTACAATTCCTCCTAAAAAACAGGGGGTCAGTTTGGCGGAATCTTTAAAAAATATTAATAAAATATCAACGGCCAAACCAGGTATTATATAAGTAAAAAAACTAACCACTCCATGTGTACCATAGATTCCTAAGGAAACCATCATAATAGCCTGAACAGTGGAAATCAAAGTCGCCGTTCCAGGCTTTTTTACAAGGCCTGCCCCTAATATTAACCACATCATATAAAACCCACCAGCAATTACTCCTCCTGGAATATATAGGGGTCCGGTTATCATATGCGCCAAAGGGACAATAATAGGCTTGGTTGCAACACCAAGTCCCGCCATTAGTGCTATTATTATTAAATGATAGATTGAAAATCCAGCCAGAAGTCTTTTTAACACAATGTTTCACCTCATATTCCATCTAATAAATCTTTTTTAAAATTATTTAAATTAATTAATAACTAGACTTCTGTATTATTTGATTGGTTCAATTTTATATAGATTTTTCACCCAGTATTTCTTTGATAGTTCTGAAAATGAACATCTAACCATTTCTTCCCCTTCTAAATATACTATACCATTTTCCATATCGGCAGCACTAATTTCTACAGAGTACCCATCTACAGCAGTTAACTTATACTTATCAGCTGTAATCAAACCGGCTTCAGCTGCTACTTTAACAAGAGAAACTCCCTCTGTACCATCTATTGTAGCTTTTTCAAAAGTTTTCATTGCAGAACTTACAGAACAAATTGATGAAGAACCGTAATTTACATATAATACATCTTTTACATACATACCTTTAGGGATCTCTGGAGATAAGAACATTGGTGCATGATCACCAGTTACTTTTAAATAACCTTCTCTAAATATATCGAGCTTTTCATCTTTTTCATATCCATCTACTGCTCTAAAGGCAACAGTTCTCTTATCAGTAGTTAATCCTATGTGATCAGCTAAAGAGGCTGCTTTAACTGCTTTATCTTCACTTTCATAATATGTATAATCTACCTTTTTTACCTGAGTTACAGCGGTTTCTAAAAATACTAAGGAATTAATATCAACTGTTTTAACCATTTCAACTACATTAATTTTAGTTAAATTTTTAATCCAATACATTGCTCTTTCTTCGGGAATAATAACTCTCACTGGTTTAACTTTTTCTCTGAGAGGTTCACCATTTATTTCATAAGCTAATATAATCTGTCTGTTTTGTAAAACAGGTTCAGGTATATCAATAGAATAGCCGTCACCAGCTATTAACCTTACTGCTTTTAAATCTTCTTGGGAAGCATCCATTGACTCTAAAAGATCTGAAAATAAGGCACCTTTTACTGTATAATCATCCTCATCTCCACTGGAATCAACCGAAGTTACATCTTTTTCGACTACAGGTAATTCTTTTAATCTTTCCACACTAATTGTTATATCATTCTCCTTTAGATTTGAGATAACAAATTCACCATCCTCTGCAAAAACAACTGTTCCTAAAACCATGATTGTAAATAATATCACAATTAACATTATAAAACTAAGTTTTTTCATTTTTTGAATTCCTCCTATTATTTTTATTTTAAAGCAAATACCCTATTTAACTATTATTTTATCTTATCTTTGATATCTCTATAATTTTTTAATACTATATTTACTCCCTTAACAACCGCATCACTACTGATTGTTGCACCGGTTACAGCTACAACTTCTGATTCCTTTTTCGCTGACATTTTAACTGTTTCTAATTGCAAACTAGTATCTTTTCCCATAAAACGGTTTTTGAACCACTCTTCACTGATATGTCCTCCATAATGTTCTGTTTCATGTTCAGAAACTATTTCTAATTTTTTTATGTAATCTTTCTTGATATCAATATGAAGAAACATTATGATTTCATCTTTATAACCTTGGACTGATACTTTTTGGAGAAGTTGACTGGGTTCATTGCTATCTTTTATTAAGTATATTTTTTTAATATTGTTATTCTCGTACTTATCTAATCTTATAACTTCTTCTAATTGAATTGGTAAAGAAAAAATCAAGGTAAAAATTATTAACAGTGATATAATTGTAATGTATTTTTTTATTTTAATTCCCCCTTCTTTAAAAATAATTAATTATTTATCCTATTAAAATAAGAAAAAGTCCCGGAAAAGGACTTTGATAAACATGAATTTCATCCTTTCCGCAATGGGAGGCTGACAAGTTTCCTTATTCAACCCTATCGTTCATATTTTCCTAGATGTTAACATCCTTAGCAAATATGAATCGGATCTTATTTAGTTATTTATAATTATATACAGAATTGTTCTAATTGTCAAAATATAGTTAAATATTAATATATACAAAAAAAGAAAGGGTACTTATTTTTTAAAAAAGTACCCTACTAATCCTTAAGCAGTTTGAAACTGTTTTGCATAAAATTCTTTATAATGTGTATCACTACCCATTAATTCTTCATGACGGCCCTTTTCTAATAAACGACCATTTTCTATAAATAAAATCTCATCTGCATTTATTATAGTGGAAAGTCGGTGGGCTATTATAAAGGTGGTTCTATTTTGAGTTACCTCATTTACAGCTTCTTGAATAAGTTCTTCGGTTTCAAGGTCAACAGAGGAAGTAGCCTCATCGAGAATTAAAATACGAGGGTCTTTTAGAAAAGCCCTGGCTATTGATATTCTCTGTCTTTGTCCTCCTGATAATTTGACTCCTCTTTGTCCCACTTGGGTATCATAACCATCTGAAAGTTGTTCTGTAATAAATTGATGGGCATTCGCTTTTTTGGCACTTTCTATAATCTCTTCCCTAGTTGCTTTTGGTTTACCATAAGCTATATTTTCTGCTACCGAAGTAGAAAACAAGAAGTCTTCCTGCATAACCATGCCCATTGAATCCCGTAATTGATCAATATTATATTCTTGAATATCCTGATCATCTATTTTTACCGAACCTTTATTAATATCATATAATCTAAGTAATAGTCTCACAATGGTTGTCTTACCAGCCCCACTTGGACCGACAAGAGCTATGGTTTGATCTTTATCTGCTTTTAAATTAATACCTTTTAAAACTTCCTCATCATCATAAGAAAAATGCACATTCTCAAACTCAACAACACCTTTGAGCTTTTTAGCAGGTAACCTACCGGGATTACTTTTAATATCAGGTTTAATATCTATATGGTTAAAGAATCTTTCAATACTGGCAAAAAATCTGCTCAAACCCTGAGCTCTCTGTACTAATCTTAAGAGAGGTTCTCTAAATCTTTCAAGATAATTATAAAAAGCTACAATAGTACCTATTGTAATAACTCCAATTGAAGCTAGATAACCTCCATAACCTAATACAGCTAACAATCCGATTACATTTAACATTCTAGAACCCGGCATCAAGATACTAATATATTTAATTGCCTTCATTCTAGCCTTGGCATGAGCTGTATTTTTTTCAGAGAAATTATCCATTTCATAGTCTTCATTATTAAAAGCTTTAATTACTTTGATACCAGCAAGATTATCTTCTAATTTATCATTCATATTTGCTTTGCTTTCTCTGGTTTTGCGGAAAGCCTTATGCATTTTTTTCATAAAATAATAAACAAACAACATTAATATTGGAGTAAATACTAAGCTTACTAAAGCCAATCTAACACTTAAAGAAAATAAAATAACTACAGTACCGATTATAATAACAAATGAATTAATGACTGCTTCTGGGCCATGATGAGCAAACTCCTGGAGGCGATTCAGATCATCAATAATCCTGGACATAAGTTCACCCGTTTTTTTATTATCATGGAAATTCATTGAAAGATTTTGATAATGGTTATATAAATCATTGCGCATATCACGAGTAATATATTGAGCATATTTATGACCAAAATATACTCTTAAGTATCTAATTATATTAGTACTTAAATATACCCCAAAACCAAGGGCAACTAAAGATAAAATGTTATATAAATTGCCATTTGGTATAGCTTCATCAATTATTTCTCTAATAATTAGTGGAGGTACTAAAGCTAATAATGCTCCTATAAAATGCAAAAACTGTACAGAGAAATATTTATACTTTCTATCATTGATATAATGCTTATAGAACTTCTTTAATAAGTTAATATAATTGTATTCATCACTATTATATAATTTATCACTATTATTTTGATTCATAATTTCACTCCTCTACAATTTAAACCTCATCACTAGTTTAAGGAAAATATGAACTAATGTCAAATATAGGGCTTTGTAATTTTTCCACATTTTAATAGTTTTCTACCAATTGAATTTCCTTTAATTTTGCATATTCTTTTTTGTTTCTTAAAATAAAAAACCAAATATTAAATAATAAAAAGAATGATGCACCTATTAAAAGAATTATAATCGGTGACATTATTTCTAAAAAATATCCCGATATAATTAAAGTAATGGGAACAATTATTTTAATAATACTTAATTTAACACTTATAACTCTGCCTAATATTCTCTCTGGGACAACTTTTTGTAATAAAACACTAGCTGGAATATCAACCCATGATACTACCATTCCACCTAAAAACATTAATATAGTATAATAACAGATTATAAAATTATTATTGGGTACTCCTTGAAAAAATATAATTGGTAATCCAAAGGCTAAAACTCCAATCGCTGAATAAAAACCAATTTTTTTTAATAATTGATAGTAAGTTGTATTTTTAAGTACTTTATTAACTAATAAAGCACCTGTTATCATGCCGAGTGGAAGTCCACTTTGCACAATCCCATATACAGTTGAATCGACCTCCCAGATTGTATTTAATAAATAGGGCAGTGGTACGATAACGGTAAAGTTAAAAAAGAAGTTTAAGGCTATAAATATATATATTAATCCTTTTAGATAAGGTTGATTAAATAAATATGTATAACCTTCTTTTAGCTTACTCCAGACATTTTCTATGCTTTTATCTCTAGTTCTTTCTTCTTCTCTTCTGTTATTAAATTTAAAGTTAATGAAGTATTCTAAAACAGCAGCTAGAAGGAAGGAAACAGCATTTAAAAGTATAAATAGCTTTGTATCTATTACTGTATAAATTAAACCACCCACCACCGGGCCGATCAAATATGAAATAGATTCAATTACACGAGCATGGGAATTTATCTTAACTAAACTTTCTTTTGAAACTAAACTTGGTTTTGCTGATTCAATTCCAATATTGAAAAAAGCAGAAAGTACTGTCATTAAAAAGGTACTTATATAAACAACTGTTATAGTTAATCCGTACTTTACTGAAAACAAGTAAATCCCGAATAGAAATAGTCCATTAATAAAATCAGACCCTATTACTAATACCTTTTTATTCATTTTATCAGCTAAGACACCAGCCAAAGGATTAATAAAGACAATTGGTAAAGTATATAAAACAATATTAGTGGCAAATGTAAGTCCAGAGCCTGTTATTTTAAGTAAATAAAGCCCAACTACAAATGTATAAATAGCCGATCCAAATAAAGATATAGATTTACCAGATAAAAATAAAAATAAATTCTTATTTTCCTCATTAAGTAAGCCTTTCTTTTTGTTATTAATATTTATTTTCTTCATGAAATTCCCTCCATTTCAGTCTATCTTAAGTATAGTAAATAGAGGGGACTCTAGCACAAGAGATAATTTAAGCTTTTTTTATACAAAATATGAAAAAAGATGGAGTAATCTCCATCTTTTGGGATATCATATTTAAATTATCTTTTAT
>CAYSHP010000078.1:0-11016 GCA_964430875.1 uncultured Halanaerobiales bacterium | reverse complement strand
ACAGAGGTGTGGGAGGTCGGTAGATGAACTAATCATCTACCTCCTACCCGATTTTAGAAGGGAATCTAACAAAATCCAAAGACTACTAATTATTATAAGATAATATAAAATACTTATAATTTGATTAATAGTATGATAATTAAAAGAAGCTAGTTCAAATAAATTATAATAAATACCCCAATTTCTTTATTAGATTGATATAAGATTATCCAAGGGACTAAAATATATGGCTTTAGTATTTTGGAGTACCAGGAGGGGTTCTAAATTTAAAGTTATCTAATTTTAATTACTAACATTTGTATTATTCTCTGTATAATTTCAAAGAGGAAAGATGACTTGTTCGAAAGAAGTATTATATAATTTTCTTTGAAATTTACTATATAAGCTTAAAAAAACAGTAAAGTTTTGGAAATATCTAAAATTAAAGATAAACTTAAATTTTGCACTTTTTGGAAAAAACCTGCAGCAGATAGATGGATAAATTCAATTATGTTCAGGAAATAAATTATTTAATAATAGGAGATAAAGGGCCAATTTTATATTTGCTTTGATAAATTATTTAAATAATCATTTAATTTATTGATTAGCATAGTTTTATTTTTTTCTTTTTTAGGAATTTTTCTTATCATATCTTTTAGATATATATAAAAAGAATTGGTTATACTTGGCTGATTAAAAGCAATTATAAATTTTTTTTCATCATTTCTGTTAATTAAAGCGCCCACTTCATCTTTTACTGCCAGTTTAATATTATGATAGGGGAAATCATCAGTTACAATAAGATTATAGTTGTTATGTTTTTCTAAAAGGTAAATATTGTGTTTCAGATGATCATAAAAATCTGAAAAACTGTAATTGAAATTCAATTCACTAAAAAAGTCGTTTATATTTAGTGAATTTTCTTTTTGTAAAAAACTTTCTTTAGTTGGCAGAGTGATTATTTCATAATATTGGTTTTCAAAAAGATTAGAAATAAAAGCTTTACGTCGCTGCTTATAAATTGATAAAACAGCATTTTTTAATTTTTGCTTTGAATTATTTTTTCCTAAAAATTTCATCAATAATATCTCCGGCATAGTGACAAAAGAAGCCATATCGGAAATACTTATCATTTCAGCCTGTTGTTCATCAAATTCAATCTGCAGCTGATTGAAATTATAAGTATTATCACCTGTATAAATTTTCATTAGAGGCCTACATCTTTTTAAAAATGTATTGTATTCTTCTGCCAGCAGATCTACTTTTTCTGAATCCCAATATAAAAATTGTTGTGCTTTGGCTGAATGTTCGGAAACTGTGCTGCAGTTTAAAGCAGCAATACCTGGAGCTATAAACATCGTGCGTCGGAAAATATTTTCCTGATATTTGGGATAATAATAAGGTTCAACTGCTCCTGTAAGATAAAAAGGCATCCAGTAGTCTATTGCGGTAAGTATTTCAGACATTTCTCTTTTTATAGTGTGGATAATTTTTATTTTATGTCCTACTGCTATTATTTTTTTAAGCAGCCTCCCCCATTTTATATAGAATTCTCTGTTAGCAGTCAGCCATTCCATATCCTCATTACTGTAAAGCAGCAGTGTAATTTGTTCTTTTTCATCTGCAACTGCTTGTAGAAAATTAATAACACCTTTTCTTTTACCTTCAATACCATTTAAAATTTCTATTCCTTTCTTTTCAACTTTTATGTTTAAATTATTAATTGTTTCTTCATTATTGGGCATAGATTTTTTGCTTAAGTTATCGAAAAATTTTTCTGCGAACATTTTTTCAGGAGAACTTTTATCTGCCAGCCAGGTATATAAAAAATCCTGTAAGGGATAAAGCTTGTTCTGACCATTATTAATATCTAGTCCCATAATTTCATAAAGAGCAGCTTTTTGAAAATCCATCTTAGACTGAGATATAAAATATGTAGAGATTTCTTTTATGTAGTTACTTTTTGGACTGGGTTTGCGGTCACCAGTGCGCCAGCGGCTAATAAGAGAAGGGTCAACTGATAGAGATCTAGCAAGACGGCTGTTGGTTACATTTTGTGTTTTCATTAATAAGTCTAACTTTTCATGAAACTGCATACTAAAACTCCTCTCTACTCTAATTGTTCTATTATATCATAATGTCTATATTCAGGCAATTAAGAATTCTGAATTTTGTCACAATTACATGACATTTATTTGTCACTGACATTTCTGGTTAGACTATTGATTATTCAACTTTAACTGGATATATTTAGATATAAGAGAAAGAAGGTGGCTCTATGAATAAAAGTTATTCAATGTTTAAAATCAAATTGAAAACAGGTTTCTTTAAAAAAGAGTCATACTTATTAATTTTAGGAGAACAGGAAATCATACTAAGGAAAGAAAGAAAAAAAGTTTCTGGAGAGTTTAAAATCAAAAGATCTTCTCTGATATCAGTTACTATTTCTAATGAAAACCCCTTGGATATTGAAATTATCACAGAAGCGGATATATTTAATGGAAAGTTTATTAGTGAAAAAGAATTTGCAGAGGCTGCAGTACAGCTAAAATTTTTCTATGGGGAAAAATTATATTTTAATTAAAAATCAACACGATAGAGGGAGAATAAAAAGAGATTACAAACTAGCTAAATAAATTTCACCAATAGTAATATAATTCGAAAGATTATAGCACAAAAATCTGAATCTAAGGGATTTAATTCTATGATTGTCAGATTTGCCTCAGGGTATTAAAACCACAGTGATAAATACTGTGGTTTTTTATATAAAAAAACAAATTAATAGGAGGAATAATATGCTGAAAAAAAGGAGTACTTATTTAGTTTTGATTATTTTATTGGTAATATTTATCTCAAGTAATGTATTAGCCAAAGATGTTACTAGGCTTCCCCGATTTAATTTTAATGGAAATATTGGTGAAGAATTTATTGGCCAGGCTGGAATACTATACCCGTTTAGAAATACCGAAGATTCCCTCTGGTATACTGACTTTAGGTATAGGATAAGTAATGATGATATTAATGAATGGAATCTGGGATTAGGTTATAGAAAGAAACTAAAAAATTATGATAATAAAATAGCTGGTGGTTATATTTTCAAAGACAGTCGTAATGAATATAATTATGACTGGAATATGTGGACCATAGGTGGAGAGTTACTTTCTGATCAATGGGATTTTAGAGTTAATGCTTATATAACTGATGATGAAAGAGTAGCTGTACCTCAAAATGATGAAATTATTGTCAAAGGTCAGAAATTATATTATAAAGAAGGTTTTTTAAGCAGTATGAATGGTTACGATTTTGAAGTGGGAAAAAGTTTTGTTAGTCGTAAAGACTGGTTGAATAATATTGGAGTATATTTAAAGATATTTAACTTTTATGAAGAAAATGCCGAAACAATATCAGGTCAGCAATTGAGAATTGACAAGCAGTTTGGAGATCTAAATAAAACAACTTGGAAATTAGGAGTTAAATGGCGAGATGATAACATTAGGGGTAATGAAACAGAAGCAACCTTTGCAGTTTCTATACCCTTTGGTAAAGGTGGCAGTGGTAAAGATATGGCAGGTGAAGTCACACCCTCACAAATAGTTGAATCAAGAATGACCGAACAACCTGAACGAGACCTTGATGTGGTTGTAGCAGAAAGTGAGGACCCTGATATAAAAGAAGCTAAAAATATAGATGGAAGCAGTTTGGGTAATGTTTTATATGTAAGTGCAGATGGAACTGGAGATGGTAGCAGTAAATCAAAGCCAACTAATATTATTGAACTTAATACATTATCCGGTGAAGGCGATGTAATTATATTTATGGGTGATGATGGTATAATTTATCCAAGTGGATCAAAAGAATATTCTAATTATGAACTTAAAAATGGACAAAAATTATTATCAGCTTCAGGAGAATTAGTACTTGCCTCTGAAAACATGGATAAACAAACAGTATTTTCACCTGATGTTAAGCAGGCTATTTTAAGCAATTCAGCCGCTAATGATGTACTTGTCCTAGCAGATAATACATTTGTATCCGGAATACAATTTAACAATGGAGACAATATTATAAGCGGAAGTGGTGTTTCCGGCGAGGTAACATTAACTAATAATAAGTTTATTAAAGGAACATATGCTATCTATATTAATAATGTTTTAGAAGATAGTATAGATAATTTAAAAGTTAATATCACAGGAAATGACTTTGGAGATTTTATTGATGCAGATACGATATATTTAAGTTCAACAACAACAAATAAAAATGATGTTAATATTACAGGCAATGACTTCTCATATTCAAATGGTAATGCTGTAGAGTTAAATTTATATTCGGTTGAAGCCGTAAACAATCTAGTTTTAGAAAGAAACAAAGTTCTTGCAGCAGATAGCGAAGCTTTTTATATTGAACTTGATGCTGCCACAGATAATACCGTTAAAATAAATAATAATTATTTTGAAAATATAGGTAATAGTCCAGTATATGTAGATGCAGAAGCAGATAATAATAATGAATTTCAAATAATTAATAATGAGGTTAAATTAGCAGGAGATAGTGGATTAGACATTGACATAACTTCAAATAATGGATCAAATAATATAGAAATAATGGGAACCTCTATAGAAATGAGTGAAGATAATGGTTTTGAAATTGATATCGATGCCGAACTTGATAATGTTGTTGACATCAGTGATAATTATTTTGGCACTATTGGAGAATATGGTATAGATTTTTCTGCTGATGCAGTTGGAGCTAATAATCTTAAATTATCCAAAAATCACTTGCAATTAGTTGAAGATAATGGTTTTGAAATTGATATCGATGCTGATCTTGATAATGTTGTTGACATCAGCGACAATTATTTTGGCACTATTGAAGATGATGGAATAGATTTCTCTGCTGATGCAGTTGGAAACAACACTATTAAATTTTCTAAAAATCAATTCAAATCAACTGATTATGATGGTATTTATATAGATGTTGACGCAGTAAATGGAGAGAATGATATAACAGTAGTTCAGAATACAGTTGAGTCATCCTTCGAGGAAGGAATCTACATTTCTAGTGATAATACTAATGGTGATTTAAAATTGCTCGTTGAGGAAAACATCATAAATTCAACTGGGGAGGAAGGAATAAATATTTATTCTACCAACGATTCAGGTAATGCAGAGGTAAGAATCCAAAATAATGTAGTAGAAAACACTATTGATTATCCTTTAGAGATTGACGCTAATACAAATGGTGGTTTATATGAACTATATATTACTAACAATTCATTTAAAAATTCACCTGATGATGGCATAAATGTGTATCTTGATGGAAATAGTGAACATCAAGTTAATATTAGTAACAATTTGATAGAGAATATGGATGATGATGGAATAGATATAAATATGGATGATATTACTGAAAAAGTAGTTGTGAATATCAATAATAATGAAATTAATACTGTTACAGGTCATGGGATTCAACTTTATTCATATAACAGTGTCTCAAATAGTTCGGCACATCAATTTAATATAACCAACAATAAATTCAATAATATTATGGATGATGCTGTATATTCATATGCGCGTCTACAGAATAATCTCGAAATAAATTTCACAAGTAATTCCATGAATAATATTGTAGTAGATGGATTCGATATTCAAGGAGAGGGAAGTACAATAAGTGGAGAAATAAGTGGAAACATAATTGATTCTGCTAGTTATGCTGTAAGATTAAATGCAAATGATAATGGTACAACAAAAACTATTTTCGATGACCTATTGATATTCGAAAATGAATTTAATGGAACAGGTTTTGCAGCACTTTATTTCAACACTTTCAATAGTGATTATGGATCAGAAATCAATGTGGAAGTTAATGATAATTCGATGAGCGAGCATATCAATATGTTAATTCAAGAAAATGGAGATAACACTACTATTACAGGTAATCAAGCTCCATAATATAAATTTTATATTAGATATAACCCCCATTTAATAACTTTTACTAATTGGTATTCTATCAGGATATCTGATTTAGAAGTATTATTTAATGGGGGTTTTAAAAACAAACATATAATTATTATTTAATACTTTAATTAAACAGATAAACCTTAATATGAAGGAGATTATGATATTTTTTACACTAAACAAAAACCAGTCAAAGATGCTTGAAATTCGGTGAAGCTGAAAGGAATTAGGGCTAGATACCCGTCTTTTTACCATAGTTATTACAGGGCTTATCTCTTTTTAGAAAACTGTTAAAAGGAAGATTTTTTGTTTTTAGGGATTCCCCAATTGCTTATTTTAAAATTTTTGAAGTGATACAAATCTCCCATATTGTTGTAAATGGTTAACCATTTAGTTATTTGTTATTTTTGATAAAAATAATGTTAAACATAAAAAGGTTATAATTTTTAGATTGTTATTTTAACTATTGTAAGGGGAATGTGTTTATTTGCAAGAGAATTATATCTCTTACAATCATTTCTATAATTACATTTGTATTATTTTTCTAACTATCTAGAATATTAACTTTATCTAAAATAGAATAGATATCTAATCAAAAAAGGGGAGGTTAAAACCTCCCCAATGTTTTACATATTATATTTTATTTAAACCAGGATTTGATTTCTTCTTCAGAAGGTACTTTACCAGAGACTTTCATTTCATCATCAACAGCGACTGCCGGTGTTAAAGCAACGCCTCTTTCAGTTATTTTATCCATATCTTGTACCTTAACTAACTTAGCATCTAGATTTAATTCCTCAATCACATTATTAATATTATCCTCAGCTTTCTGACAATTAGGACAACCTGTACCAAAGAGTTCAATTTTTTTCATTAGTATCCTCTCCTTTTTAATAATTTATATTACAAATGTTCCGTAAATAAAGCCACTGAAAGTAGCCATCACCACAACTAAACTTATAAATACTAAAGTCTTTTTAGTACCCAGTACACTTCTTATTACTAACATATTAGGCAAACTTAAAGCAGGTCCTGCTAAAAGTAAGGATAAGGCTGGTCCTTTACCCATACCAAGCCCCATAAGTCCCTGTAAGATGGGGATTTCTGTAAGAGTAGCGAAATACATGAAAGCACCCAGGATTGAAGCTGTAAAGTTAGCGAGTATTGAATTTCCGCCAACAAAAGTGGAAATCCAACTAGCTGGAATAATACCAGCTTCTGTACCAGGTCTACCCATCAAGAATCCAGCTACCAATACTCCTGCAAATAATAGTGGGAGAATTTGCTGAGCAAAATCCCAGGATGAGTCCATCCAATCTTTAATTTCATTTTTATCGAACCATCTTTTTAAAATAACACCGAGAATAATTAATAAAGCAATTGTGACCGGCCATTTAATATTGTAAATAAACATCCAGAAACCGGAAGCATTACTAGGTTTTGCCCAGGCAGCAAAGATCAAGATGAAAACAAGTGTTATAAAATAAACGATATTTTGAAAACCAGATCTACCTTCTTCATCTTCATCATTACCCATAACAAGGTCACCTTCTAAACGCTCCTTGTCATCTTCTCGAAAGATAATAGCCATTAATACTCCTATTACTATTGCAAAAACGATTGCGCCAATTGCTCTTGCCAAACCTAACTGCCAACCCAACACACGAGCTGTTAGTATGATAGCAAGAACATTAATTGCTGGTCCGGAGTATAAAAAAGCTGTTGCTGGTCCAATACCGGCCCCTTTTTTATAAATGCCAGCGAATAAGGGCAGTACTGTACATGAACATACTGCTAAAATTGTTCCCGAAACAGAAGCAACTGAATAGGAAACCCATTTTTTTGCTTCACTCCCAAAATACTTTAAAACCGCGTTTTGGGAGATAAAGTTAGCGATTGCACCTGCTATAAAGAAAGCGGGGATAAGACAAAATAGCACATGTTCTTGTGCATATTCTTTGAGCATATAAAATGCTTCAATAACTGCCTGTTGGAATTTAGGATTACTGATCGGAATATAAAAAGCTGCTAAAAAGACAGCTATGTAAAGAGAAAGTTTTTTTAGTTTACTCATTTTCGTTCACCTCGTATTTTGTGTATTATTTATTGTTTAAAACATTCATTCTATCCTTAATATCACTTTGTATAACATTATCTATACAAACAAAGTAGTTTATTATACAGGGGGTTCTAAGGGAATAATAGACCTTAAGACCTTCTTTTTTTGCTTTTACTACTCCCGCGCTTTTTAATATATTTAAATGTTTTGAGACCGAAGATTGATTTAAATCAAGTTCTTTTACTAAATCATTGACACACATATTTAAATTTTCGCCGAGAGTATCTACTATTTTTAATCTGTATTTATTAGCAAGTGCTTTCATTATTTTTGCCCTTGCTTCAAATAGCTTTTCATCCATTTCAACACCACCTCATAAGAATATTACCATATTAGAATATAGTTGTCAAATTATATTTATATTTTTAAAAAAAGATGGGATTATGTTGGTAAATTTATTGTATAACATCTGTTCTTGACAGTAGGAGAAAAATAAGATATGCTAAATATGATTAAAATCGATTATAGTAATATACTAGAAAGGACTTTAAAATTATGGATTTATTAAAGGTACTTAAAGCATTGGCTCATCTAAATAGAATAAGAATAATAAATTTATTAAACTATAAAGAACTATGTGTGTGTGAACTGGAAAACATTTTGGAACTTAATCAGTCTAATGTATCCAGACATTTAAGTAAACTCAAAGAGACTAATCTGATTATGGGAGAAAAAAAGGCCCAATGGATTTATTATAGAATCAATGAAAAAGTATTAAATGAACATAAATTTCTAAAAAAATTAATAGAGGAAGATATAAAAAATCATTCTGTCTGCAAAGAAGATAATAAAAGGTTAGCTAAATACAATAAAAGTGATGTATCTTGTAGTGAATTAAATGATAATAAGATATTTAAATCTAATACCTTGAATTAAATTAGGGAGATGAGTGAAAATGAACATTCCTATAGAAAAGCGAGCTTATGAATATATTTTAAATAAAGGTGGAAATATTTATATATATACCAACTCAATAAGGGGCTGCTGTGGTGGTCAAACTACTGTAGATATGTATCCTGAGATTAATTTGGGTAAACCTTCAGAAAACGATATTTATAATTATGAGAAGAGTAAGTATAAAGAGGCCACCATATATGTTCATCAAAAAGTAAATCAAGAAATGATAAAAGACCAAAAAATTGTATTGAAGAAAGCTCTAGGTATGTTTAATAGCTTAATATTTGATGACGCGAAAAAATAATTTTCATGTTAAAAGAAAAATAAATAACAAAAACACTTAAAAAGGAGAGAAATCAAGATATGAAGTATAAAATTGCTTTTGTCTGTGTTGGGAATTCATGTAGAAGCCAAATGGCTGCAGGTTTTGCTAAAGAATATGCAAGTGATATATTTGCGGTTTATAGCGCTGGAACGGACCCTTCTGAGGAAGTAAAACCAAATGCTGTTAAAGTAATGGAAGAAGTGGGGATTGATATTAGTAATCAAGTTCCCAAATTATTAAAAGAAATACCTGATGAATTGGATATTTTAATAACAATGGGTTGTGGAGTTAAATGCCCATATATCCCTTGTAAAATGAGAGAAGATTGGGACTTAGATGATCCTGATAGTCAACCAATTGAGTTTTTTAGAGAAACAAGAGATATTATTGAAACTAAAGTTAAAGAACTTATTGAAAAAGCTAGAGAAGGAAAAATATAAAAGTGATGAAATTGGAGGTTATATAAATGGAAAACACAAAAAAAGAAATGGAATATGAACAAGATGAAGGTTTAAGTATATTTGAAAAATATTTATCTTTATGGGTTGCACTTTGTATAATAGCCGGAGTCTTAATTGGTCGTTTATGGCCTGCCTTCCCTAATACGTTAAGTCAATGGGAGTATGCCAAAGTTTCTATCCCTGTTGCTATATTAATTTGGTTTATGATTTACCCAATGATGGTCGAGATTAATTTTGATAGTATAATAGATGCTGGCAAAAGACCAAAAGGTCTAACAGTGACTTTAGTTACAAACTGGCTTATCAAACCCTTTACTATGTTCTTTTTTGCCTGGTTATTTATACAAGTAATATTTCAAAACTTTATTCCAGCAGATTTAGGAATACAATATGTGGCAGGAGCTATCTTACTTGGCTCAGCTCCCTGTACAGCTATGGTATTTGTCTGGAGTTACTTAACAGATGGAGATCCAGCCTATACACTTATTCAGGTTTCAATAAATGATTTAGTTTTAATATTTGCTTATGCACCCTTGGTTATGTTTTTATTAGGTTTAAATGAACTTATAGTTCCCTGGGATACAATACTATTATCTGTAATACTATATATTGTGGTTCCCTTAGCAGCTGGATATTTTTCCAGGAATTATTTAATAAGAAAAAAAGGTATAGAGTGGTTTGAGAATGTATTTTTAGAAAAGTTAAGTAATTTTACAATAATTGGTCTATTAGCCACTTTGGTAATCTTATTTTCCTTCCAAGGTGATGTAATAGTAAATAATCCAATTCATATATTATTAATTGCGATTCCTTTAATTATTCAAACTTTCTTTATTTTTGCTATAGCTTATGGATGGGCTTATTTCTGGAAAGTTGAACATTCAGTAGCAGCTCCAGCTGGTATGATCGGTGCAAGTAATTTCTTTGAATTAGCTGTTGCTACAGCAATTTCGATCTTCGGAATAGGTTCTGGAGCAGCTTTAGCTACAGTTGTTGGAGTATTAGTAGAAGTACCAGTCATGTTAGGATTAGTAAAAATTGCTAACAGCACAAGGCATTTATTTCCTACAGAAAACTAGATGAGGATCATTAAATAATCTCTAATGTCATTTAAATAGATTTTATCTAATATTGATAAATAATTAAACAGAAAATACTTAGCGTGTGGTTTTAAACAAAGAATCACACGCCTTATCTTTAATTTATGAAAAAAGACATAAATATTTACTAAGAAATATTTTTAATAATTAGAACTTAATTTGGCAATTAAGTTAACTCTAT
>CAYSHP010000077.1:0-11628 GCA_964430875.1 uncultured Halanaerobiales bacterium | reverse complement strand
ATGTATTGGTTATTAATAAGGTATTGAAATAATTATTTATAAAGCCTCACACCAAAAATTGTTGTGAGGCCCAGTGAGTATTAAAATTATATTTATTATCAATTATTTTATATATTGTAAATATACATCTTATAGTTCGTTAAGAAGACTAATATAACCTATTAAGCCCTTTTTCATCATTTTTTTATTAATTTTATCTTCCACTGTGTGACAATATTTTATTTCCGCTGGAGAAAATCCGATTACATCCACACCTTTTTCTTTGTAATGACCACTATCAGTTGCAAATTCCCATTTCTTTATTTTAACATCTTGATCTAAACTTTTCTCTAATATATTTTTGGCTTTAATAACTAATTCATGATCATTTGGTATTGAAAAAGCAGGTTCACCTTGATAAGCTTCTTCTTCTAGTCCTGTATAGCATCTCACCTTGAATTTATAACGATCAATTACTACTTCTCCTTCATAATCAATGGCGTCTATTATTTTCTGTAACTTTTCTTCAATTTTTTCTGGAGTATCCGAAGGAACATTTCGATAGTCTATAGTTAATACAATTTCTCCTGGAATAATATTAGAACTATCTTCATTTGATTTAACTATAGTGGGAGCTAAAGATGATTTACCAAAAAATTCATCTACTTCTAATTCAAAATATTTTAATTTTTCAATGAACTTAGCCATGAAAAAATGAGGATTAATACCTTCTTCAGGTATACTGGCATGGGCAGCTCTTCCTTTTATATGAACATCATATCTTATTCTGCCTCTATGGCCTATTGCAATATCATTTTCTGTTGCTTCCCCTACTATTGCATAATCAGCATCAATATTTTTAGAAAGTATAATACTACCAAGACCACTATCCTCTTCATGGACAACCCCTGTAACATAAATATCATAATCAGGTAACATATCTTCCTTTTTGAGAATAGCCGCTGAATAAACTTGGAGTGCAAAGGTCCCTTTTGTGTCACTAGCACCTCTACCCCAAATTTCTTCTTCTGTTACTTCTCCTGAAAAAGGAGGATATTCCCATGCCTCTTCATTTCCCACACTCACCGTATCGAGATGACAGTTTAATATTAAAGATTTATCAGAATTTGCACCTTTAATTTTACCTACTACATTCCCTGCTTTATCTCTCCATATTTCATCATAATCTAATTCTTCAAATTTGTTTAATACAAAGTCGGCCAATTCTTTCTCTTCTCCAGAATAACTTTTGATTTTTATCATCTTGGAAGCAAAACTTTCAATATCATTCCAATATTTATCGGCTAATTTTTCATAATTTGCCATAATTTAGCCCCTTTCTTTAATTTATAGATATATATTTACTTTAGAAAGGTCCATAACCTATTTGAACGGCAATAATTAAGAATATTATTGAGAGAATTACCATTTTCCATATTAATGGCCAAATAAATTTAAACCATTTTTTGTATGATACTTTTGAAACAGATAAGAAATATAACAATGTACCATAAGTGAAATATAGTAAGTTTGTTATGCCATCACCAAATTGAAAAGCTTGTACAGCTGTCTGTCTGGTTATACCTACAACATCAGCTAAAGGTATCATGATTGGCATGGTTGCCATTGTTTGACCACTACCAGAAGGAATAAAGAAGTTAACAACTAAATGTACACCATACATACCAATAGCTGTTATCCAACCAGGTAAATTCTCTAAAGGAGCAGAAAGTGTATATATTATAGTGTCTGTTATACCACCAGTTGATAATATCCATTGGATTCCTCTGGCTACACCTACTATTAAAGCACCTAAGATAACTTTTTTAGAACCTGCAACCATAAGCTTTGCTATTTTATTCGGGCTGAATTTTGCCAATGCTCCTGCAATTAATCCACCCAGAACAAATACAGCGGACATATCGTTGATACTCCAGCCAAGTTCTAACATTCCATAAACAACAAAGAACAAGGTTATTCCAAGTATTAATAAAATTGCTTTATGTACCAGGGTAAATTCTTTGCCTTCATAGTCTTCCATATTCAGTTTGATATCACTTGTATCTACTTCTGGAGTCATACTTGCAGAAGGATCTGCTTTAACTTTTTGAGCATATCTTAATACTCTATAAATTCCTAGCACAGTAAATACCAAGAATATAATAGATCTAAAGGCTAAACCAGAAAACATAGGTAATTCAGCAATTTGGTGTGATATTCCTACAGTATATAAATTAGTTGGGCCAACTGCAAAACTTAACATACAGCCGACTATTGTAACACCTGCTGCCGTCATTGCATCATATCCCAAACTTACTACTATAGCTACTGCTAACGGTATGAAAGGTATTGCTGCTTCTATCCAGCCTAGAAATCCTCCTAATATGGACAAAAATATCATTAAAGCTAAGAGTATATACATATCACCCTTTCCACCAAGTTTATGAGTAAGTTTGACCATGGCAATATTAAGAGCTCCTGAAGATATGAAAACCTCCACTGCTCCCCCAACGAGTAAGATTAATATTACAATAGTTATTGCAGATTGAATCCCATTTGGAATCGCTCTAAATATATCGAATAATCCTGCAGGCGGAGCATCTGTATAATGAAAACTACCTGGTTCAACAACTGTTCTACCATTTTGAGTAACCCTATTAAATTCACCGGCAGGTATTACATAAGACATTAAAGCACCAATAACAATAATGATAAAAAGTAACACCAAAGCGTGAGGGGTTTTTTCTATAAAACTAGACTTTTTATTTTTATTCACAATTTATCCTCCTCTATATTTAAAAACTTTTTAATTGTCAATAAATAAACTAATCTACTATTATACTTTAATACCTCTCTCTTTTTTTAAATACCACTTATTTAAATCATTAGACATTTCTAATCTACTTTTTGCAAAAATATGGGCAGCCTCATATGTTGTTATATCTTTATCTTCAGCAATCTTAATAACCTTTTGCATATTATCTCCAATCGTAGCTACCTTTTTATATGCAGCAGTTTTATTATAACCAAATTCATTATACTGTTGTGAATTATTAATAACGCCCCCAGCACTTAATATAAAGTCTACACCATAAACTATATTTCTATCTTTTAACATTTTACTATGTTTTTCTACATCCTTAAGTTGGTTATTAGCAGAGCCAGCCACTAATTTACATTTAAGTTTTGGAATTGTATCGTCATTTAGTATTGCACCTAATGCACAGGGAGCAAATATATCTACATCCAGCCCATAAATTTCTTCTGGTTTTACTACCTTTACGTCAATTTTATCCTGAACCATTTTAATTGCATTTTCATCTACATCTGTTATATATACTTCTGCACCATCATCTGCTAGATATTCAGCTAACCTACTGCCGATATTGCCTGCCCCTTGAATTGAAACCTTTTTACCAGAGATATCAGGTTCTTCAAAGACTTTTTCAGCTGCTTTTTTCATTCCCTGATAAACTCCATAAGCTGTGGCTCCCGAGGTGGATCCAGCCCCACCATAATATTTAGGTAAAGCTGTCACATGGTCAGTTTCTTGTTGAACTATTACCATATCATTTTCATCTGTTCCTACATCGACTCCAGCAATGAAACGACCTGCTAACCCGTCAACAAAACGTCCATATGCTCTTAATAGCGCTTCATCTTTTTGTGTTTTTGAATCAGCAATTATTACTGCTTTTCCTCCCCCAAAATTGATACCAGCGGCTGCATTTTTATAGGTCATTGCTCTAGCAAGTTTCAAACAATCTTTTAAGGCAGCTTCTTCATTTTCATATAACATCATTCTAGTTCCACCAAATGATGGGCCTAATGTGGTATTATGAATGGCTACAATGGACTTAAGACCAGACTTTTTATCATAACCATAAGCTACTTCTTCAAATTCATCGTTACTAATTAATTCAAATACATTACTCATAGAAATTCACCTCACCAATTTTTTTATATTTCACTCTTACTTTATGTTTTCTTATTAAAGACTCTAATTATTTAAATTATTACCATCTTTTTAATTAAGGTTTTGGTATGAATAAATCATTAGGGCCTTGTTTTGATAATTTAATTTCAGGATCATTTTCTTCAATTAAATTGATAACAAACTCCGCCCACTTAATTTTCTTTCTCATTAAATCGATCTGATGGTCTACATTAGCCCAGGGGGCATAACCGTCAGAAGAATCAGTTTCCGGTTCAAACTTGAAATAACAAGGAGCATATAGCTTTGCTACATCTATTGCATCATAAAACCTATTTGTACCTCCAAAAGATCTAAAGGTCCAGATATAAAAATCAATTGGTATATCTACAACTTCCCTAATTGAAGATAACATCGGCAAAGGTAAATCTGCTATCGGATTAAAAGAACTAGCACCCAAATCTTCCATTAATTTAGCGCCTGGAGCTGCACTTACACCTGTCCAGACCGACATCTTTATTGCAATATCTTCCGGTAAGTTACCCTGTTCCTGCATTTTTCTGACTAACCATAAAAGCCCTCTGTCAACTAACATAAATCCTCTAATACCAAGGTCATACATCCGCATAATATCAGCAATAACATTTCTTAATTCATCAGATCCCCTATGTTGTTGACCGGTACGCATACCTTCTGAAGTAAGATATTGTCTGCCTTTATCTCGACCATTTCTTGGTCCTGGAACTGCAATGACTTCCATCTCTTCATCAGCAGCCATTTGGGCAAAATATTTTAACTCTTCATCATCATAAAGATATCCACCTGAGACCAGTGATATTAATCTATGTACGGGTACATTTCTTTTGTTTTTTTCATCTATTAAAGCCTCTAATACTTTGGGACCTTCCACCCCTGACATTTCAATTCTATAATGTGCTCCATCTGGAAAACTTTTTCCACTATCCGGTAAATCATATCTATCTCTGCCCGGTATACCTGCTTTTTCCATATACTTAGATACATTATCTAATTTCATTTTCTTATCCTCCTTAAATTTTTCTATTTTTAATCACAATATATTAAGCTCTAGTATACATTAAACAATTAATATTTATTAAATATTTTCTAAAATAGCATTTATTTTATCTCGTTTAATTTTATCTAGTTTAGATATATTTTCACTATTTAATATTTCTACTACTTTATCATGGGCCCTTTCATACATTGTTTTTGCACCATCTTTTTGCCAATTATCATAATTTTTTCTACATAGTAGTTCGGGGTCCCAATGGGTAGAAAAATTTTTATAAGTATGCTCATGACTTAAATATTCCCCACATGGTCCAATTTCTTCAATAACATCAATAGGTACAGTATTATCATTAATTTCATAACCTTTCAGCAATCTTTTTACCATAGAAATTGCTTCATTATTAATAGCCATTGATGTTAATGATTGAGTTAAACCATTATTTACATATCCGACATCATGAATTAAATTCGCACCACTTAAACCTGCTAAGAGTAATGAATACATATCTTCTAAGCCTGCTTGTAAATCTAAAGTAGGGGAGTCGGTACACCCGGCCGTACTAAACATTGGTAATTTATATTTTTGAGACAATTGGGTAAGTACTAAACTATTCATATGAAATTCAGGTTTGGCATAGGTCTGAATCATCGTCTTCATATCCATAAAAGAAGCACATCCCCCATATATAAAAGGGGCTCCCTTTTGTTTTAATTGATGAATAACAAGTCCACTTAGTAATTCAGAGTTTGCCACAACTAAGGCTCCCGCTAAGGTAACAGGGGCTACTGCACCGCCCATCAAGCCTGGTGTGTACATGACAGGAATTTTGTGTTGGGCACATGTTAATAATTTTTGGGTGCCTTCCTTAGTATGATATAAAGGCGATATTGGTTCTGAATAACAGGCCATATATGGATTTTGCATTAATTTCTTTTCACTGCCTCTAATAATTGCAGCCATCTCGATTATTCTTAATAAATTTTTCCTGTTATGTGTGGTAAAAACAATCGGTTTTTTAGAGTTAATTGCCATAGCAGCAAACTGATGTAAATCAGAAATCTCTTCTGGTTTATCACCTGCAATTGCCATTGACATTATAAAATCAATATTCTCCAGATTTTCGGCTACTATTGCAGCATTAACTACATCTTGTTTTCTTGATTTTCGTCTTTCTCCGGTTAAATGGTCATAAGTATAGGGTAAATCAGAGCCGGTACCAAAATATGGCTGATTTTTTTCTAGATATAAAGTTCTTTTCCCTTCTCGATCAGATAAGACAATTCTTTGTGGTGCTGACCTAATTGCATCATCTATTAACCAACTAGGAAAACGAACCCGGTTTCCTTCTCTATAAGCACCTGCCTTCTCTAAAAGACCTAATGCTTCTTCTTCATCAATTCGTACCCCTACTCTTTCTAGTACTTCCAATGTTTTTAAATGTAATTCATCAAGTTGATTGTCAGATAAAAAGTTAAAATGGGGCGAAACAAATTCATTACTATTAGGTTTCATTCATTTCACTCCTTGTCACCACTTTTTAAAACTCAACCTTAATTATTTTCAAATAAGTAGTTTAATAATGATTATCCCCTTTTTATACCTCTGATCCCAGATAAGCTTTAATAACTTTTGGATCATTTTTTATTTCCTCTGGGGTACCAGAAGCTATTAATTTACCATGATCAATTACATACAAATAATCCACAAGTTCCATCATAAAAGTCATCTTATGTTCTATAACCAAAAAAGTTATACCCTGTTCTCGCTGTAATTTTTGTATATATTTTTTCATGCTTTCTGTATAATCTTGACTTACCCCAGCTGTAGGCTCATCTAATAATAGAAGGTCAGGAGAAGTCATTACAGCTCTCATCATTTCTAACCTTTTTTGTTCTCCATATGGTAAGTTTTTAGCATATTCATCTCTTTGGTCATATAAATCCATTTCTTTTAGAACATCAATAGCTTTTTTCGTTTTTTTCTTTAAGTCTTTTTTCATTTTTTTTCTAAAAAATAACGGATCAAAAAATCCTTCACCTATATTGTCTTGCGGAGCAACAATTAAATTTTCCAAAATAGTCATCTCGGGGAATATTCTCGTTTTTTGGAATGTTCTTACTAATCCCAAGCGACTAATTTCATGAGGGGACTTATTGGTAATATCTACATCTTTAAAAGTAACTTTGCCACCATCAACTGCATGAAAACCAGTAATAAGATTAAAAAAAGTAGTTTTACCCGCTCCATTGGGTCCTATAAGTCCCATAATCGAATTTTCCTTAACCTTAATTGAAACCTGGTCTACTGCTTTTAAACCACCAAAATTCTTTTCAACACTATCAGTTTCAAGCATTATTCCACCTCCGCTTCTTCAGATGAATATTGTAATAATAATTTCTTTTCTCCTAATAGACCACGGGGCCTAACTAACATAAGTATAACTAATATTGAACTATATACCATCTGCTGTAAACTTGCTGCAATAGATGGTGATAATCCAAGATAACGAGGTAGTTCTCTTATAAGAACAAGCAAAATTGCACCTAAAATAGTACCATAACTATTACCCATACCTCCTGCAATTACAATAATCAAAAAGAAAATTGTAATCTGCAAAACAAAAGCTGAAGGATCAATATAAGTTATATAATGAGCATAAAGGGCTCCACCAATACCCCCAAAAAATGCTCCCATAGCTATTGAAATATTTTTAGTTTTAGTGATATTCTTTCCTAAACTTTCAGCCGCCATTTCATCCTCACGAATTGTTTTTAATAATCTTCCAAAAGGAGATTTTACATAAGTTTCAGTAATAATTAGCACAATAGCTAATATGATTAAATATAAAAATACATAAGACTGGTTAGTAGAAAATTGGTATCCAAAAAATTCTGGCCTTGGAATACCAGGTAAACCTAAAGGACCTCTAGTTAATCCAGTCCAATTGATAAAGACCTGACGAGTCATTTCAGCAAAAGCAAATGTAGCTAAAGCAAAATAATCACCAGTCATTTCCGAAGTAATCATTCCTAGAAGCCAACCGAATATTGCTGCCATAATACCACCCGCTAATAAACCAATAAAAAAGGGTACACCACTCATAACTAATAAAGCGGAAGTATAAGCTCCAATACCAAAAAAAGCTGCTCGGGCAAAACTAAAAAAACCAGTATAACCAACCACAATATTTAAACCTATACATGTAATGCTATATATAATAATTAATATGGCTAAATGATAAATCAATATTATCCCTCCTATCTATAGTTTTTTCTCCTATCTATATCTCCCACCACGTTCTTGCCTTTTTGCAAGTAAACCTGCTGGTTTAAAATATATAACTATAAAAAGTACACCAAAAGCAATAAAATCCTTCCAGACAGTCGGTAATACTGTAACACCAAAGTTTTCAGCAAAGCCAAGAACTAAACCTCCAACTAAGCCACCATAAATATTTCCAAAACCACCAAGGATTACAGCAGCAAAACTTTTAGCTGTAACGGATAAACCTATTGTAGGTTGTAAATTTGTTTCTAGTCCTAAAAATGTACCACCTATAGCAGCTAAAGCTGATCCAAGAATAAATACAATGACTACGATTCTATTTGAATTAATACCTACTAAGGAAGCCATATCTATATCATCGGCTGTAGCTCGTATTGCTTGACCAATAGTAGTCTTTTCAATTAAATAAAAAAGAGTAAGAACCGATATTAGTAAAGTGATTAATATTCCAATTTGCACATTAGTTATATAAAGATTCCAAAAATTATAACTTGTCGTCTTTATATCATAAGAAAGAATACCGCCACCCCATACCATTAAAGCCACAGATTCTAAGAAAAAAGCCACACCTACAACAGCAACTAATGGTGCTAAATAAAATGAATCACGCAGTGGACGGTAGGCTATCCTTTCGACCAACATTCCTAATAAAGAAGTTAATATGATCCCTCCAGATACTGCAATAAAAAAAGGTAGGTTTAACTGAACACTCAAAGCATAAGTAAAATACATTCCCATCATAGCTACAAACCCATGAGAAAAATTTACAAATCTTAATATAGAATAGATCATGGAATAACCAACAGCTATCAATCCATAAATTCCACCCGTGATAATAGAATTTAATAGTACTTGCATATAATACTCCATATAAATTTTTCCTCCTTCCAATAGAACTCTTCTCAAAATCAATATCACTTTTAATAATTAAAGTTCAACTAAAATGATTTATTTATCTATTTACATATATTGTCTAATTGGATTATACAAACACCTTTTATATTTTTTTAAAATTTATACTGCGAAAAGTTTTTCAAGATATATTAATCAATTATTTTAACTTGTACTATATACTATTACAAATGACTCTTCGCAGTATAAACAATCTTTAGTCATTAATTAAACAACTATAAATCTGTTTCATATAATTAATTCAAATTTTATTTCCAATCCCAGTAAACAAATTCTCCGTCTTCAACCTTATAAAAAGAATAAGCAGCAGTAACAATACCAGCTTCATCAAAAGTCTTAATACCTGACACACCACGATAACCCTCTACGTTTTTGAGATATTCTCTAATTCCATCTGCGGAATAGCCATTTTCCTCTATGCCTTTTGCAATAAGCATGAAAGCATCATAAGCAAAATCAGACCAAATAGTAGGACGGGTTCCATATTGTTCCATAAAATCTTCTTCAAATTGTTTATATTCAGGTGACTCAGGATCTCCTGGCACTAGAGCATAAAAATTACGACTTCCATCTCCAGCAGTTTCAATAACAGCTTCAGTTGATAAAGTTGCATCTCCATAAACAGGTACTTCTAATCCCATTTCTCTTGCCTGTTTAAGTATAATTCCACCTTCTTTAGCATAAGCAATTAAGAAGATAGCTTCTGGATCTTTAGACCTAATTTTAAGTAATTCACTTCTATAATCGGTTCTACCACCATTAAAAATTTCAGAACCCACAATATTTCCTTCATAATATTCTTTAAATGTTTCTAAGTTTCCTACTCCATAGTCATTATTAATAACCATAACGGCTACATTATCAATTTCCCTTTCATGGGCAAAATTAGCCAAATATCTACCCTGAACTTCATCAGTAGGCATCATACCGAAATATGTCTCAGTGTATTCTCTTAATGATGGATGTGTAGAAGCTGGTGATACAACAATGGTATTGGCTTCTTTACATATTGGTAACATTGCAAGAGTACAACTACTGGCGCCCGAACCAATGATTGCTGGTACATCATCGGATTCAACAAGTTTTCTGGCTGCAGTTACTGCACCAGCTGCTTCTCCACGATCATCTTCATAAATTACTTTTACAGGTGTACCATTAATACCACCTGCTTCATTAATTTTTTTAACCCCTATTTCTATTCCATTACGTTTACTTTCTCCATATAAAGCAAGGTCACCAGTTAAATGATTTACAAATCCAATTTTATAAACTTCAACATCTTCTTGTGCAATAACTAAAGAACTAGAAAATACTGTCAAAAACAATCCAGCTAAAAGAAATACAATTAATAAACTACTCGTTTTTCTCAACATACTTACTCCTCCTCTTATTTTAAGTTCTTATCCACCCAGATATTCATTAGCAATATCTGTATTTCTTAGTTTCTGAGCATTACCTTCAAATACAATCTGGCCATCTTTCATACAGTAACCTCTATCAGCTATTTGAATAGCAACATTCGCATTTTGTTCAATAAGAAAAATTGTTATATCTTGTTTTTTATTCAGTTCTTTAATTTTTTCGAATATTTGATTAATTAACACTGGAGCAATCCCCATTGAGGGTTCATCAAGAAGTAGTATTTTGGGCTGCATCATTAAAGCACGGCCAATTGCTAACATCTGTTGCTCACCCCCACTTAGTGTACCCCCTTCTTGATTAATCCTTTCTTTAAGTCGTGGAAATAAAGAAAATATCAACTCTTTAATTTCAGCAATATCATCCCCCTTTTTTTCTTTATTAAGAGTAAAAGCACCCATATTCAAGTTTTCCTCAACAGATAAACTACCAAAAATTCTTCTTCCTTCGGGAACATGAGCAATTCCTTGTGCTGCTATTAGATGAGGGGAAACACTAGTAATATCTTTACCCTCATAAAGCACCTTACCTTTTTTCGGTTTTACCAAACCTGATATTGTCATCAGGGTAGTACTCTTGCCTGCACCATTTGCTCCTAAAAGTGTTACAATTTCACCTTTCTCAATAAAAAGTGATACATCATAAAGAGCTTGAGCATTACCATAGTAGGAATCTATGTTTTCTAATTCCATAAGTTTCATATTAGGTCTCATCTCCTTCCCTTTTAAAATTAGTTAGCTTAATCAACTTATAATAAAGACCTCAATTTATTTAAATGAAAAAGTCCATATTAGAAAATATTTGTATATATACAAAATATAATTACATTTTTTTGATTGAATATTTTTAATATTTTTAATATAAAAAATTTTTTAGTGATAATCAAATTACTACCAATTATTTTTAATGTTTATTAAATACCAAGTTAAAGGAATAAACCTTTAACTTGGTATTAATTTATAACTTGCTCTCCTAAAAAATTACCGTCTTCTATTTCATTTTTTAATAATATTTTAATTAAGGTTTTGGTATGAATAAATCATTAGGGCCTTGTTTTGATAATTTA
>CAYSHP010000076.1:0-11894 GCA_964430875.1 uncultured Halanaerobiales bacterium | reverse complement strand
ATTATAAGGGATTAAGTGGACTATTTTCAAGATGATTTTAATCAACTAGTTAAATGCTTATTGGTAAATATTTCTAGGTTTTTGTGGTGCAATCAAACAGTTAGTATTAAAAAGTTTACAATATATTTAAATTGAAAATCGGGAGTGATGAAAAATGAAAATTGTAATGTTAGAACCTATTGGTATCTCAGAAAATAATTTAAAGAATTATAAAAAGAAGTTAGAAAAATTAGGGCATGAATTTATATATTATGAAAGCAGAGTAGAAGAAGATTATGAAATAATTAAAAGGGCTCAAGATGCCGATATAATCATTATCACAAACTTACCTTTGTCCAAAAATGTTATTGAAGCATGTTCTAATCTAAAGTTCATCTCTGTTGCTTTTACAGGTGTAGATCATATTGATATTAAAACCTGTAATGATAATAATATCTTAGTAAGTAACTCCTCAGGTTATTCTGATCAATCAGTAGCTGAACTAGTCTTTGGATTAACGATTAATTTAATGAGAAATGTTGTTGATGGAGATCAGGCAACCAGAGAACAAAAAACACGGGCAGGATTAATCGGTAATGAGTTAGCTAATAAAAAGTTTGGTATCGTTGGGACAGGTAATATCGGGACACAAGTTGCTAAAATAGCTGATGCATTTGGCTGTGAATTGTTAGGAAATGATATCGAGGAAAATGAAAACCTTAAAAAATTAGGTATGCAGTATGTTGAATTAGAAGAATTGATGGCAGAAAGTGATATTATTTCTATCCATGTTCCGCTTATGGATGCAACTGTAAACCTAATTGATAATAATGAGATAGAAAATATGAAAGAATCTGCTTATCTAATTAACTGTGCTAGAGGTCCGATAGTAAATAGTGAAGCATTAGCTGCGGCATTAAATAATGATAAGATCGCAGGTGCTGGTATTGATGTCTTTGAAATGGAACCGCCCATTCCTAAAGATCATCCACTTTTAAATGCTAAAAATACTATTTTAACTCCCCATGTGGCTTTTGCTACTGATGAAGCTTTTATTAAAAGAGCTGAAATAGTTTTTAATAATATTTATAAATGGCTAAAAGATAAACCGCAAAATGTTATAAATTTATAAAATAATATAAAATCAAAAAGCCCCTCATAGCACTATGAGGGGCTTATCATAATAGTGTTAAATTTTAAATCTAAGTAAGTTGATAGAGGAAAATTCCTCCTATCATCATTAGTAATCCGAGTATTTGTGTCCAGGAAAATGTTATTACATGTTCACCGAAAATACCAAAATAATTAATTAAAGCATTTGCCAGGATTTGGGTGACAATTAAAATAGTAATAGCATAACTGGCTCCTAAAGCCGAAATACCTTTCATTACACTAAAAACGATTAATACTCCTATAACGCCCCCTAATAGATAGAAAGGATTTACCTCTTTAATATTGGCAAAACTCACTTTGTTAACAGCGATAAGTATAATAAAAGCCAGAATAAACCCGGATCCATGTACTAGAGTATTGGTATGCCAGAGCCCGATGTGTTCACTGGCCCGGGTATTAAAAATACCCTGTAATGATACTAATATTCCTGAAAGTATGGAAAAAAGCACTCCATATAACATCTAATATCCTCTCCTAATTAATATTTTAAATCCAGATTTTTTTAGGCTTGTGATACATAATTACCATAGAGCAATGTGTCCATCAGTTCTTTTTTCAGTTCCACCTCTTAATACTCCGCTTTTATTATCTTTGAAAATTATCTGTCCCCTTCCAAAACTGCCTGAGTCTAAAGCCATACTGATTTCATGACCTTTTCTTGCTAGGGCATCAGCAATATGTTTAGGGAAATTACTTTCAACCTTTATTTTTTTGCCTTCAATCCACTGCCATCTAGGAGCATCAAGAGCAGCTTGTGGATTTAAGTTGAAGTCTATTAGATTCATTAATACTTGTAAATGACCCTGGGGCTGCATAAATCCACCCATGACACCAAAAGGTCCAATAGCTTGCTTGTCTTTAGTTAAAAAGCCTGGTATTATAGTGTGGTAAGGCTTCTTATGTGGTTCTAAATGGTTATGATGTTTTTTATCAAGTGAGAAACTATGCCCTCTGTTTTGCAGCGCAATTCCGGTATCAGGTACAACTAAGCCGGAACCAAAGCCCATATAATTACTTTGAATATAGGAAACCATATTTCCTTCTTTATCTGCCGCAGCTAGATAGACTGTTCCTCCTTTGTTTAAATTCCCCGGTTCGGGAGTTAAAGCTTCTTCTTTAATTAGATTACGTCTTTTAGCTGTATATTCCTTAGAAAGCAAATCATTAACGGTTACTTTCATCTTATTGATATCTGTAATATATTTTTTGCCATCTGAAAATGCTAACTTTAAAGCTTCGATCTGTTTGTGGTAAGTTTCAATGGTATCTTTTGCTTTAAATTCATAATCATTTAATATATTTAAAGCCATTAAAGCCACAAGTCCTTGACCATTTGGGGGGATTTCCCACACATCATAACCTCTATAATTTACACTGATTGGTTCCACCCATTCTGGGTGATAATCATTTAAGTCTTCTTTCCTCAAAAAACCATCATGCTTTTTTGAGTATTGCTCTATTTTTTCTGCTAATTCGCCTCTATAAAAAGCTTCCCCATTAGTTTTTGCAATCATCTTCAAAGTCTCAGCATGTCCTTTTGAGTTCCATACTTCTCCTGCCTGAGGTGGTTTCCCATTAATAGTAAAAGTATCAAACCAGGAAGCAAATTCTTCACCTTCTAAAGTTTCTTTATATTTATTATATCCTCTTTTCCAAAATTTACTGAGAGTAGGAGAAATAGGATAACCTTTTTCAGCATATTCGATAGCAGGTTTTAAAACTTCTTGCATACTTAAATTACCAAATTTTTCAATTAGTTCAGACCAGGCACCTGGGGCACCAGGAACAGTGACTGGCAGCCAGCCAGTTTTTGGCATTTCTTTATATCCTCTAGCCTTTACTTTTTCAATTGAAATGCTTTTTGGCGAATAACCACTAGCATTTAAGCCGTGCATTTTTCCTTTCAGCCAAACTATTGCAAATGCGTCCCCACCAATACCATTTGAAGTAGGTTCTACAACAGTTAAACAAGCAGCAGTAGCAACTGCTGCATCCACAGCATTACCACCATTTTTTAAAATATCAAGTCCAGCCTGTGCAGCGAGTGGTTGGGATGTTGCCACCATTCCATTATTTGCAAATCTTGTAACTTGTCTTGAATAGTAAGGATGATTTAAAAAATCATGCTTCATTTTTTCCACTCCATTCTAATTTTTTTAAATTAAATTTATTTACTCTTTTTCCTATAATATCAAAAATGTTTACTTATTTCTATCATAAAAAGGGAAAAACCTAATAAAATAAATAGATATGTATATTTAAACAAGTCTTTTAAAGATAGTTTTAAAAAAATTAAAGGAATATTCGAAAACATAAATAATATATGAATTAATTAGTGATAATTAAACAATTAAGGAGTTGAGATAGTTTTGAACTTCAAAACCATAAAATATGTAATATATACATACTTTTTTTCCTGGACTTTATGGTTGCTTTTAGCAATAGCAGCTAATTATTTTGGTTTTAATTATGGTGACCCCTTATATTTGTTTTTGTTTGTTTTAGGAGGCTTAGGACCATTTTATGCAGTCTTTATTTTATATAATCCAAAAAATAATTTGAGAATGTACAAAAAAATCAAAAGGAGAATCTTTAAATGGAATGTAAATAAGAGATGGTATTTTTGGGTATTTATAATCCCTTTTTTACTTTTTTTAATACCCTGGGTTTTAAATAGACTGTTGTTTAATAACAATCTAATTTTATTTAAACAAAGCCTTATAAATGTGATACCTTTAATTTTATTTAATATAGTATTAGGTGGTTTAGAAGAAGTAGGCTGGAGGGGAATATTATTGCCGGGTCTGTTAAAAAAATATAATAAGCTATCTGCCACTATTATAACAAGCCTAATCTGGTCTTTATGGCACTTACCACTTTGGTATATACAAGGATCACCGCAAAAAGGTATGAACTTTCTTGTTTTTATTATTTTGGGGTTGACCTTTTCTTGGCAACTAACAATATTTTATTTAAAAACTAAAAGCCTTTTATTTTGTATTCTAATGCACAGTATTTTTAATTCTTATCCAGCTATTATTAATATTCCAGATAGTAGGATATACTTTTCAACTATAACAATGTTGTTGTTCTCTTTTTTCATTTTCATAATTATTTATCCACGTGAAGTTGGTTTTGATTTAAAAACTTAAAATTTTAATATAGATAAATATTTAAAAGTAGAGAGGTGTAAAAGTATGAGTAGTAAAAAATTACAGGTTGGTATCATAGGTTGTGGTGATATTGCTAATAATAAGCATATGCCTGCTTTGAAAAAATTATCTGATGAATGTGAAATGACTTCCTTTTGTGATATTAAAATAAATAGAGCTATAAAAGCAGCTGAAGAATTTGGTACAGAAAATGCCAAGGCATACAAAAACTATCAAAAACTTTTAAAAGATGAAAAAATAGATGTGGTTCATGTTTTAACACCTAATGATTCGCACTCTCCAATTACTGTGGCTGCTTTTCAAGCCAATAAGCATGTAATGTGTGAAAAACCAATGGCCCATAATAAAGAAGGGGCTGAAGAGATGATGGAAGCTTGGCGGCAATCTGATAAGAAATTTACAATTGGATATCAAAATAGATTTAGAGGTGATGTTCAAAAACTCAAAACAGATAGTCAAAAAGATATGTTAGGAGAAATCTATTTTGCAAAAGCACATGCTTTAAGGAGAAAAGCTGTACCATCTTGGGGTGTTTTTTTAGATAAATCAAAACAAGGTGGTGGCCCCTTAATTGATATAGGAACTCATGCTTTAGATTTAACTTTGTGGTTAATGGATAATTATGAACCAGTGAGTGTTTCAGGTTCGGTTTTTAATAAAATGAGTGATAAAACAGAAGGGAATTTATTTGGTTTTTGGGATCCTGAACAATATGATGTAGAAGATTCTGCTTTTGGCTTTATAAAAATGAAAAATGGTGCCGCTATCTTTTTGGAAACTTCCTGGATATTAAACACTAGTGATCCAAAAGAAGCTTCCGCTACTTTGTATGGAACGAAGAGAGGAGCGGAAATTAGGTGGAGTTTAAGTAGAAATCAAAATGAATTAAAATATAATATGATAGAGGGTGGTCAATATAAAGAGACAATACAAAGTTCAATCCAAAAAATGGTTCCAGGAACAAAGGGTCAAGATAGTTTAGGATATCTAGAAGCAGTTAGCTGGTTAAAAGCAATAATTGAAGACAAAACCCCCATTGTAAAGCCCACCGAAGCCTATATAGTTACATTGATATTAGATGCAATCTATAAATCATCTCGAGAAGGAAAAGAAATTAAATTTAATATTTAATAAAGGTATTTATAAAAATATATAAAAAGAGGTATATTAAGGGCTAAATATAAATAAACTTACAAAAGGAGGAAAATTATTTGGATGACAGTATCTTAGGATCTACTTATGGAATATTATCTGCAGTTGGGTTTGGCACTGTACCAATTTTAGCTTTATTTGCTTATGATGGTGGGATAAATGTTTTTACCCTGCTTTTTTTACGCTTTACATTAGCCTCAATTTTGCTTTTTTTATATATCTTTCTTACTAAAAGAAAGGTAATCTTAAATAAAAAACAGATATTAAATATATTTATTATGGGTGGGATTTTCTATTCGGTATTCAGTTTCTGTTATTTTTCCGCTATAAAATATATACCTGCATCTTTAGCTGTCTTGATCTTTTATACTTATCCTTTTATCACAGCTGGCCTATCAGCCTTTTTTCTTAATATGAAATTAACTAAAAAAGTAGTAGGTGCAATTATAGTTTCTTTTATAGGTCTAATTTTTGTTTTGGGAAAAACAAGTGGAGAAATTGTTCTTATCGGCATTTTATTTGCTTTTGGTGCTGCCGTATTTTATTCTGTTTATACTCTATTTGGTGACCACATATTAAAAGATATACCATTGCTTACCACAATAGCTATGGTCTGCTTATTTGCTGCATTTTCATTTTTAACAGTGGGGCTTATTAGTAATAATGTGCAATTTTCTTTCACAGCAGATACCTGGCTGCCGGTAACAGGAATAGCTGTGGTTTCAATGCTAGGTTTTTTAGCCTTTTTTCAAGGCATAAAGATGACTAATCCTACTTCAATTTCAGTTTTAAGTATGATAGAACCAGTGGTTACTATTGTGCTATCTATAATATTTTTCAACGATATCTTAAATTTTTATCAGATAATAGGTGCGATTTTAGTTTTAGGCGGGTCAGTATTAGTAGTTTTGAGTGTAAGGGAAAGAAAAAAAGTAGCATAAAAATATTTTGAGAAAAAATTCTCATAAATGATTTGTCGGTCATTAAGTCTTCTTTTTTTAAAAAACTTTCCAGCATTAATTTTCTGAAAATTATAATTTTTTCAAATTTAAAAAAGGATTTTAAAAAATAGTGTTGAATAAATTAGTTAGTGTATATTGTCGACAATCGACAAATTAAATAATTACATATAATTTTTAGGTGGTGATAAATTAAATACTCAAACTTTATGAGTAATATTTTCAAAGTAAACCATCAAAATATAAGGAGGTATTGTAGTGGCTAAAAAGAAAACGATTTTAGATTTTAATGAAATGAAAAAAGAGGGAGAAAAAGTTGCTTGGATAACAGCTTATGACTTTCCAACTGCCCAGTTTGCTGAAAAAGCAGGTATGGATATGATCTTAGTAGGAGATTCACTAGGAATGGTTGTTAAGGGTTATAAAGGGACCGTGCCTGTTACGATGGAAGATTGTATTGCCCATAGTCAGGATGTTAGAAGAGGTGCTCCTAATACATTTTGTATAGGAGATATGCCTTTTGGATCTTATCAGGTTTCAGATGAAAAAGCTGTAGAAAATGCTGCAAGATTTTTAAAAGAAGCAGATATGGATGCAATTAAATTAGAAGGTGGCCAGAGAGTAGCTAGCCAGATTGAAGCAATTAGTGATGCAGGTATTGTAGTATTTGGACATATTGGTCTAACACCACAAAGTTCAGGGCAGCTTGGTGGTTTTAAAGCTCAAGGTTTAACTGTAGATAGTGCCAGAGAATTAATTAAAGATGCAGTAGCAGTTCAAAAAGCGGGAGCTCAAGCTCTTCTTTTAGAAGCTGTACCACCTGAAGTTACCGAATTTATAACTGAAAAATTAGATATTCCGGTTTATTCAATCGGGGCTGGTTTACCTTGTGATGGACAACTACTTATTTGTGGAGATATGTTAGGTATGTTCCAGGCCTTTACACCTAAGTTTGTAAAACAGTATGCGAATGTAGCTGAGATAGAAATAGAAGCTTTTAAAGAATATATTGATGATGTAAAAAATGAGAAGTTCCCTGAAGATGAACATGTATATCATATAAAAGATAGTGAAGAAGAATTTGAAGAATTATTTTCTGAATTTGAATAAATAAAAAACTATAATAGGAGGTTGTTTAAATGGCATTTAAAAAAATGGCTGATTATATTAAAAACGATACTGAATATTCATTAAGGGAAAGGTATGATATGCCAGACTCAGAATTAACTTTTCCCGGTGGTGCTCATGCCAGAATAGAAATATCAGGTATTGAGTCTGCATCTAATTTAGAAGAAATGGTAAAAGAAGCAGATAAAAGAAATATTACTATCCACAGAGTTATCTCAATTGTAAGAGGGGCAACCATGTTAGATGACCAGGAATTAAAGCACTTTGCCCAAGTAGGTGCAGATAATGATCTTGAACTACTTGTTAATCCTGTCGCTAGTAGAGAATGGGATACTGGTCGACAATATACTTCTGGTGAAGAAGGTATTGTAAGCGGTATGAGGTTGAGAGGTCATGATATGCTTTATAGATATCTAAAAAATATCGACCGTTGTATAGAAGCAGGTATTCGTGGATTTTTGATTACAGATGAATCTGCTTTAACCTTATTAAATGATATGAGAGATAAGGGTATAATCCCTCAAGATGTTAAGTTTAAAGTTTCTGTTTTTGCTGGACACGGTACCGCAGTTGCTGGAAAAATGCTGGAAAAATTAGGAGCAGATAGTTTTAATCCTCTAGCTGATATGACATTACCTATGCTTTCTTCAATTAGACAAGGTGGAGTCAAAGTACCTCTAGATGTATATATGAGTCTAGTTGAATCTATGGGTGGTTTCCAAAGATATGATGAAGCAGCTGATATAGCTAGAATAGCTTCACCGGTATATTTCAAAATTGAACCAGGCCCATCTGAAGCAGATTTATATAATAGTTGGATAGATGCACAAAGTCCTAATTATTTAGATAACTTAGCAAAGATGAGAGTTAAAATAGCACAAATTATAATGGAATGGCTAGATAGAAGTGAACACGATATTGTTATGAACGATTATAAGGAAGACCTATCAATACCAAAAGTTTAAAATATAATACCAGCTGTTTATATGACAGCTGGTTTTAATTTCAATCTATCAAAAGATAAGTAAGAGGAAAAAATATAATATTTAATAATATTTTTGATAAAAAGGTGAAAATTTATAATATATGGAGGTAGAAATATATGGATAATGTTTTTAATTCTGCATTGGATGCCTTAAATAAAGCAGGTGAGTTAGCAGGTATAGATCCACGAGTAATGGATTTGATGTCTAGACCAAAAAGAATAATCGACTTTTCTATTCCACTTAAAATGGATGACGGTAGTTTTAAATTATTTGAAGCTTATAGAGTTCATTATAACGATGCTTTGGGACCAACTCGAGATGGAACTCGCTTTGTACCGAACTTACATCTTGATGAAGTAAAGGCTTTAGCATTATTTATGACAATTAAACATGCTGTTTCTGGTGTACCAGCCGGGGGAGGAAAAGGTGGCATTAAAGTAGATCCTTCCAAATTAAGTGACTGGGAATTAGAAAGATTAACCAGAGGCTTTATTAGAAATCTTAAACCAAAAGGGCCTAAAATTGATATTCCGGGTGCGGACATTGGTACTGATTATAGAACACAGTCCTGGATGTTAGATGAATATGAACAGATTACCGGAGAACATAATCCGCCTGCTATTAATGACAAACCTAATATAATGGGGGGAACAGTCGGTAGTGCAGAAGCAACAGGCCTAGGTATTTTTTATGTTACTCAAGAAGCTTGTAAAGATAATAATATTGACCTTAAGGAAGAGGAAGTTGTAATTCAAGGCTTTGGTCAGGTTGGAGCTACAATTGCTCGCTATCTTTATGATATAGGAGCAAAAATAACTGCTGTTAGTGATATAAGCGGAGGATTTTATAATAAAGACGGACTTGATATTCCTGAGATGCAAAAATATTGTGAAGAAAATAATGGTCTAAAAGGTTATCAAAAAGCACAAAATATCAGTAATGAAAAGCTATTAGAATTAGAATGTGGATTATTAATTCCAGCTGCAGTTCAAAATGTGATAAACGGTGAAAACGCTGATAATATTCAAGCTGATATGATAATAGAAGCAGCAAATGGTCCGATTACTCCAGAAGCTGAAGAAAAACTAAAAGAAAATGGTATCAAAGTTATTCCTGATGTGGTTGCAAATGCCGGAGGAGCAATAGTCTGTCACTATGAAAGAATTCAAGGTATTACAGATGATTACTGGGATCTTAAAAAGGTAGAAAAAAGATTAAATAAACAGATCTTAACTGCTTATAAGAATGCTAGAGATACTGCTAAAGAGTTTGATACTACCACCAGATTAGGTGCCTGGATCGTTGCACTTAGAAAAGTGGCTGAAGCCGTTAAGATGCGTGGTTGGGTTTAGACTTCAAAAGGGGAGGGGTAAAATTGTTATTTAGTGAATCAGAATATAAAAGTAGAGTTAAAAAGACTAAGAAGAGAATGCAGGATAAAGGTATTGATGTAATGATGTCGACTCATCCGGCTAATATGAATTATTTAACAGGATATGACGGATGGTCCTTTTATGTTCATCAATGTGTATTAGTTTCATTGGATCAAGAAGAACCAGTTTGGATAGGTAGAAACATGGATGCCAATGCAGCCAAAGTTACTACATATCTTAGTTCTGAAAATATTAGAAACTATGCTGATGATTATGTTCATTCACCTATTGGTAAACACCCTGTTGATTTTATTGCCGATGTTATGGAAGAAAAAGGTTGGGGAGATAAAAATATTGGTTTAGAAATGGACCAATTCTACTTTACCCATAAAACCTATAAAATCCTTAAAAAGAGATTTCCCGAAGCCAATTTTGTGGATGCAGACCTGTTAGTTGCCATGGTAAGGCAAATCAAATCAGATCCAGAGATTGAAATGATGAAAAAGGCCGGTAAAATTGCTGAAAAAGTTATGCAGACCGGTATTGAAGAATTAGAAGTTGGTAAAAGAGAATGTGATGTAGCAGCTGAAATTTCAAAAGCACAAATTTCTGGAACCGATGAAATTGGAGGGGACTACCCGGCTATTGTTCCTTTAATGCCAGCTGGAGACGGAATCGATGCACCCCACCTTACTTGGTCAGAAAGAAGATATGAAAAAAATGAACCAGTAATCTTAGAACTATCAGGTTGTTATAATAGATACCATGCTCCCTTAGCTAGAACTGTATATTTAGGGGATCCACCAAAAAGAATGCAGGAAATTACTAAATTTGTAGTAGAAGGTTTACATGAGACCTTAGACTTTATTAAACCAGGTGTCACATGTGAAGCCGTAGAAGAAAAATGGAGAAAATCAATTGCAAAAGGTAACTTAGTAGATGCTTCTAGATTAGGTTATTCCGTTGGTCTGAACTATCCACCAGATTGGGGCGAACAAACTGCAAGTATGAGGCCTCATGATAAAACAGTACTTAAACCTAATATGACTTTCCATTTAATACCTATTATCTGGCAGGATGAGATTGGCTTTGAAATGAGCTCTGCCATCAGAATAACTGAAGATGGCTGTGAAGAATTCTACGACTTCCCTCATAAATTATTTAGTAAATAAGAGTTAGTATAAAGCTGATATTATAAAAATAAGAAGGAATAGAAACTGTAGTCAAGAAAGTAAAAATTAAGAGAATAAATTTATTAATTTAATAGAAACTAATATAATATCAGTGATTCGGAGGGATTAAAATGAACCCGAAAAAGAGGTTCGCTCACAAAAGCTTAAAAAGCAGTGTTGTAGATTACTTAAGAGAACAGATATTTTTGGAAAACTATGTTGGTGGTGACAGGATAGTAGAATCAAAGGTGGCAGATGAATTAGATATAAGTAGAGCTCCTGTAAGAGAAGCAATTAAAGAACTAGAAAGTGAAGGACTTGTGGAAACTATTCCTCGTAAAGGAACATTTGTTGTAGAATTTGACCAAGATGAAATCCAGGAATTATTTGACATCAGAGTTATGCTAGAAGAAAGAGTTTTTAAGATATTAATAGAAAATGACTTAATGGATGAAGAAGATTTCGATTATTTAGAAAATTTGGTTGAAGAGATGGTTGAAATTGCTGAAAGTGATAGAGATGAAAATGAAAAAATTGTAGAAGTAAACAAAAGAGACATGAGATTTCACAGTTATCTCTGGAACAAATCTAATACTAAATGGACCAACAAAATATTAACTACTTTATACTATCAATTACAACTAGCTATGATAATAGATGCTAAAAAGGAAGAAAACTTAAGAGAAGCCAGCTTAAAACACAGAGATATTTTGAAATGCTTAAAAGATGAAAGTGTACAAGAGACTAAACAAGCTGTTATTAATCATATAAAATCTTTATCTGAAATGGTCTAATAAAG
>CAYSHP010000075.1:0-12241 GCA_964430875.1 uncultured Halanaerobiales bacterium | reverse complement strand
ATATAGAGAATTTAAAAAATAGTAATATCAGTAAATTATATAATATATTTTAAATTAAGTAGGTGGATATATGGAAAAAGCTTTAATTATTTGGGGTGGTTGGCAGGGTCATAAACCCAAACTTACTGGTAATATTTTAAAAGAAGAACTGATTAAAAATGAGTATGAAGTTAAATTAACCAATAATTTAGCTGTTTTGATTAATGAAGATTTAAACAATTATGATGTAATAATTCCGATTTGGTCTGTTGGTATCAAAAGTTCAATTTATTTAAAACCACTTATGGATGCTATTAGAGAGGGAGTTGGCTTAGTAGCCTTTCATGGGGCAATCAAGTGGTTTATCGATGATTACTATTACCACTTAATAGGTGGAAACTATATTAAAGACAGTGAGGAAGAAAACTTTCAAGTGAAGATAGTTAATCAAAGTCATCCAATAACTGAATATCTTGAAGACTTTGAAATTATCAGTGAAAAGTACTATCTTCAGTTTGATCCCAGGAATAATATACTTGCAGAAGCAGATTTTGGTGATGTCAAGATGCCGATAAGTTGGACAAAAAAATTTGGGGATGGCAGAATTTTTTATACTTCGTTGGCTCATTCACCGGAACATCTATTTGAGAAACATAGTTTAAAGATGTTAATAGAAGCTATCAACTGGACAGCCGGCCGATTATAATTTTTTTAATCTTAAATATAATATATTTACATCAATGATCATAATATCATTAAATTTTAATGAGGTGTTTAGAAATGATTTTAGGAATTGATATTGGGGGTTCGACTACAGATATCGTAGGTATCGATAATAATGAAATTTTTGACCTTTTCACAGTAGAAGCAAGTGATCCCACAACTTCTGCTTATGGTGCTTTAGGAAAGATGTTAACTAAAAATAAATTAAATATTGATGATATTGACCGAATTGCGATTACAGGGGTAGGTTCTTCATATATTGACTCTACCATATTTGGAATCAAAACTATTAAAGTTGATGAATTTGAAGCAATTGGTTTAGGTGGGTCCTTTCTCTCTGGTATAAATAAGACCTTAGTCGTTAGTTTGGGAACTGGTACAGCTATGGTTAATGTAGATGGGAACAATATTGAACATATTGGTGGTACTGGTATAGGAGGAGGTACCTTACTGGGTTTAGGAAAAGGCATTTTAAATATTATTGATTTTGAGGAAATTATAGAATTAGCCAAACATGGTAATCTCCATAAAGTAGATTTAACTATCGGTGATATTTCTAATGAAAAAGTAGGTAATTTAAACCAATCTGTAACTGCTTCTAATCTCGGTAATATTCATAAGATAGCTAGTGAAGAGGATTATGCTAAAGGTATATTAAATTTAATATATCAGACTATTGGTATGTTAGCTGTATTTGGTGCTCAGATGTCTGGTAATAAAGATATAGTATTTACCGGTAAATTGGCCCAAATTGAGGAAGGTATAACCATATTAAAGGCGTTAAGGGATAATAAGGCATATGACCTTAACTTTCATTTCCCTGAACATGCGACCTTTTCTACTGCCATTGGTTCGGCAATATCGGTCTTAAATAGACAATAGAATAATTTAATTTTGAGGTGAAAAAATGAAGTTTTTTTACTGGAGTTTTGGACTTGTAGTTGTTTTATTTGTATTAGTATATTTAATATCACAATTTGGTCAGGTTACTTTTAATAAAAAAGTTGACCAAGATATTGATAATATTTTAGCAGAGGTTAAGCTTGAACAGGTTGAAAAGATAACAGAAGAAGATTTAGAGGATTTGCCTGAACCGGTCAGTAGATGGCTTAAGTTCAGTCAGATTGTTGGCAAAGAAAAAATAAAAACAGTACGCCTAAAACAAACTGGTTCCATGCGTACAAAACCCGGTCAAAGTGGAATGGATACAAAAGCTGAGCAGTATTTTAATACTGTTGAACCTAGTTTTGTTTGGAAAGCAAGGGTAAATATGATGCCGATGATATATTTCGCTGGTGAAGATAAATATTATAACGGTAAGGGCAAGATGTTAATTAAAGTGCTATCCATTTTTCCGGTTGTAGATGCAGTCGGCAAAGAAATGGATCAGGGGACTTTGACCAGATATTTAGGAGAAATAGTTTGGTTCCCGACAGCAGCTTTAAGTGAATATATAGAATGGGAAGAAATAGATGCTAATACCGCCAAGGCTACTATGAGTTACAAAGGAACATCTGCTTATGCTGTATTTAACTTTGCAGAATCAGGTAAAGTAGTAAGTTTTGAATGTGAACGATATTATAATAGTGATGAAGGTTATAGATTAGAAAATTATTATGCCCCGGTTTGGAACTATCAGGAATTTTCCGGGATTAAAATTCCAACTCAAGCTAAAGCAATTTGGAGATTAGAGTCAGGTGATTTTGAATATTATGATATGGAAATTACCGATATATCCTATAATGTAAATGAAAAGTATTGATTAAAAAAATGATTAATAAATTATTGATAATTAGTTGAGAGTATTGATAAGGAGTTTATCATGAAAAAATCCAAAGTTAAGAAAGAATTAATTATGTTTGTGTTCATAACACTTGGATGGTCTTGGTTATTCTGGTTTGCTGAAATAATCTGGGAAATCAATCTATATGTAGCTCCTTTTGGACCTCTAGTTGCCGCATTATTTCTCACATATTTAAAAGATGATAAAAAAGGATTAACCCAACTTTTTAAAAAAGGTATAAATTTTCATTTTAATAAAATATGGTATTTACCTATTTTATTGCTCATGCCCTTAACAGCCTATCTGGCAGTTTTAATTGCAAGTAGTTTAGGAGAAAATGTTTTTAATCTAAACATTGTAAATGATCCCCTGAAGATAATAGGAAATTTCTTTTATATATTAATGTTAGGTGGTCCTTTACAGGAGGAATTTGGTTGGAGAGGTTATGCTTTACCCCGGTTATTAAAAAAATATAATGCTTTAATAGCTAGTATCATATTAGGTGTAATTTGGAGTATATGGCATCTACCATTAAACTTTATTTCTCAGGCAGGCCTTCAATATCAGGCTGCAGTTTCATATATAATGAGTTCTTTGGTTTTAATGGTTTTTGTTTCTATACTTTTCACATGGATATTTCAAAATACAGGCGGAAGTATTTTTTCTGTTTTAATATTTCATACAACTCTTAATTTATCTACTTATGTAATTTTCCCGGTATTTGAATTAAGAATGGGCCCACCTATATTCATGGCTTTAATATTTTTAATAACGATAGTTGTTTTAACTATTTTTGGGTATAAAAGCTTAACTTTTCAAAAAAAGAAAAATTTAAAATTGTAAAACAAGGAGATGGAAGAATTGAAAAAGAAGAAACTTTGGATTTATACATTACTTTTTATCTTAATATTGACCCCTTTCCTTAAATCTGCCCCCATAGATGCTCAGGATTTAGACAATATAGAATCTGTTAGGGCTTTTTTCGAGGGTTTTATCCATTCTCAGATGGAAGAATATAAAGTACCTGGTGTAACACTTTCTCTAGTAAAAGATGGTGAAGTAATTTTAGAACAAGGTTATGGATACTATGATTTAGAGAATGAAAAAAGAGTTAACCCAGAAACCACTTTATTCAGACCGGGGTCTGGTACTAAATTATTTATCTGGACAGCTGTAATGCAGTTAGTTGAAGCGGGAGAGATTGATTTAAAGGAAGATGTCAATACTTATTTAGATTTTAAAATACCTAATAAGGTTATAGGAGTAGAAGATGAAAATGTAAAGCCAATTACAATGCTTAATTTAATGAACCATAATGCAGGTTTTGAGGAAACATTAGAACAGTTATTTGTATTAACTAAAGAAGATGTTCATCCCCTAGGTGATTATTTAAAATCACATCTACCAGCCCGCGTTTTTCCTGCTGGCCAGCAGATGGCTTATTCTAATTATGGATCAGCTTTAGCAGCCTATATAGTTGAAAGAGTATCCGGGCTACCTTTTTATGAATATGTAGAAAAAAATATTTTTGATCCTTTAAATATGAATAAAAGTACTTTAAGACAGCCTGTTCCCGAAAATATTGAGGGAGAATTATCCTATGGATATGCTAATATAAAGGGAGATTATAAAAAGGATGAATATGAATATATCCAACCTTATCCAGCTGGTTCTTTAAGTAGTACAGCCTCTGATATGTCTAACTTTATGTTAGCACATCTAAACAATGGTTTTTTTGGTGGTAATAGAATATTAGAATCGCAAACTGCCCGCCAAATGAACAGCCAGAGCTTTACACATTATGATGATTTTTCAGGTATGGCCCATGGATTTATTGAGATGAACTATAATGGTTACAGGTTTATTTCCCACGGGGGAGATACCTTTTTATTCCACAGCGGTATATACTTAATTCCTGAATTAGATTTAGGTTTGTTTGTCTCTTATAATGGCAGAGATGCAGCTATGGCTAGAGATTCATTAATAAAAAACTTTATGGATAGGTATTATCCGGCTGAAAAAGGAATTATACCAACAGAAGCTGGTAATGATTTTATTGATAAGACTAAAATAACAGGAACTTATTATTCTAACCGAAGTAATTTTACAACTTATCAATCCTTTATTAAACTCTTAAATCTAACTAATATTAACTTAACTCAGGATGGTAATATTATATATAACTTTATGGGAGAAAATAATCAACTTAAGCAAATAGCTCCAAATGTATTTTATGACCAATCAACAGGTAATAAATTATATGCCTCTGCAAATGAAGCTGGTATGATTAATAAATTATATACTAATTTTCCGAATGTCTTATTAAGGGCAAAATGGTATGAAACACTGAACTTTAATTTAATTCTTCTTATAGGTTATGCAATATTTGCAGTCATATTCAGCTTTATATTAATTAAATCACTATTTAAAAGCTATATTAGAAATAAATATATAATGGAAAAGATAACAGCAGTAATTTATACAATAGCAGTAATTGGATTCTTAATAGCGATCGGTCTAATCCTATCAGATATTCATCCTATATATAATGTACCTAATCTATTCTTACAAGAAAATCCAACTTTTGATAATATCCTCATGTTTATTTGGATAATACCTATCTTGGCAGTAATTCTAATAGTTATGAATATTAGGATTTGGCTTAAAGGTAGATGGAGTATATTACAGAAAGGTGTTTATACCATATATACTCTATGGTCTATTGGAATAGTTTGGTGGTTTTATTACTGGAACTTACTTCAAATATAATTTATTTAAACCTTTATAGGGGGTGTAAAAGTGTTAGAACTTTCAGTATTAGTGGATAACAACACAATAATAGATCAGTATTTCAAGGGAGAACCCGGTCTGTCTTATTATATCAAAGAAGAAGACACCCACATATTATTTGATCTTGGTTATTCAAATATATTTATTGATAATGCCAATCAGATGGGATTAGATCTAAACGATGTGGATTATCTAGTGTTTTCACATGGACACATCGATCATACTGGGGGATTAGACCCTTTAATTAAACATTACTTTGAAACTAAAAAAGAAACTGATAAGGGTTATCCTGAAATAATTGCACATCCGGACTGTTTTAGAGATAAGTATTATGGGAATAATACTTCAATAGGGGTTAATGTAACCAAGCAAGTTATCAATCAACTTTTTAAGGTGACTGAGAGCAAAAAACCAATCTGGATTACTGAAAAATTGGTCTATTTAGGAGAAATTGAGAGAACTAATGACTTTGAAGCTAAAAAATCAATCGGTTATCAGGATAAAATAGCTAAAGGGTATGAAGACTATATTATGGATGACACAGCTTTGGCTTATTTATCAGAAGATGGTGTAGTAATTATCACAGGTTGCTCACATGCTGGAATCTGTAATATAGTTGAAAAAGCAAAGAAAGTAACCGGTATTGATAATGTAGTTGATATTATTGGTGGTTTTCATTTGATGGAGCCGGGTCAAAAACAACTCATTAAGACAAAAGAGTATATCAAAAAATTAAGATTAGAGCAGTTGCATGCCTGTCACTGTACCGATTTAAATAGCAAAGTACATTTAGCAGAAGTATCTGATTTAAAAGAAGTGGGTGTTGGTTTAAGATTAGAGTATAAATAGAATACTAAATTGAAAGGAGTCATGTGATTGATTTTTCCATCTTATTATTCGATGATTGTCGGTTTATTAATGATCGGCCAGTGGTTATTTTTTATCTTGAGTGGCAATGTACCTGAATTCAGTATAACTCCAATTGAGATATCTATGCATATATCAGTTGAGATATTAACTGCCCTATTACTTTTAATAACGGGTTATCGGTTATTAAAAAATAAGGTAAAGTCTATTAAGTGGAATCTGTTAGCTCAGGGGATGTTAATCTATACAGTAATTAATAGTTCGGGATATTTTGCTCAATTAGGACAGTGGCCCTTTGTTTTAATGTTTGCAGTACTTTTGGTGTTTTCAATAGTTAGCGTTAACAAACTTATGAAGGGAGGCAGCTAAATGGAAAATGAACAGTTTAACATTCCGGATTATATATTATATATCATATTGGGCTTGATGATAGTTGCTACGTTAACCGGTATATTCAGTGAAAATTTATATCAGGATAATTTATTTGTGCAGTCCGCCTGGTATGGAACTGATTTAATTACCTTTATTTTAGCGATGCCAATATTTTTAATTTCTATTATATTATATAAAAAGAAGACCTTATTTGGTTTATTATTAGTTTTTGCTATGCTGTTTTATTTTATGTACAATTATGCTTTCTATCTTTTTAGTGCTGCCTTAAATGATATGTACTTAATATATGTGGCAATTTTTGCTCTTTCTTTTTACGGTATCCTATTATTAGTTCGGAAAATTAAAATAGAAGAAGTAAAAGAGAGCTATAAAGAAAGTACTCCAATAAAGCTAATCGGCGGATATATGATTTTGGTAGGAGTGTTTTTAGGGGTATTTCATATTGGTTTATCTTTAAGCTATGTTTTCACTGATCAGGTACCGGCTATTGTGACAAATGTGGCTCATCCGACAAATGTGATAGCTGCTTTGGATTTATCATTTGTGGTTCCAGTTGCTTTACTCGGCGGTATTTCCTTAATAAAAAAGCAGGCCTGGGGCTATTCATTAGCAGTAGTTTGGAACTTTAAAGGCTTTATCTATATGACTGCTCTATCTTCAGCCTCTGTGGTTTCCTATATTAATGGAGCAACTCAAAGTTTAGTTGAACTAGTTATTTGGGTTCCAATTGCTATCGGCTGTATTATCATGTCCTATATTTCATTGAAAAATATTGAAACAATTGATTAGATAATATATAATTTTTTGATAAAGGATATAATAAGGAGTATTCAAAATATGGTAAAAGTTGAATTCAAAAATAAGCGAGGTTTAACTTTAGTTGGTGATTTATATCAAGCCAATTCAGATCATATCGTAATTATGGCACACGGGTTTATGAATGATAGATCTTCCCAGGGTCGTTTTGAACAAGTAGCGGAAAGATTAAATGAAATTAACTATAATGTATTAAAGTTTGATTTCAGTGGTTGTGGGGAAAGTGATGATGATATAATAGAATTAGATAAAGAAGTTAAGGATTTATTGTCAGCTATAGAATTTGTCAAAGAAAAAGGCTATAACAATATAGCTCTTTTTGGCAATAGTCTAGGTGGTCTAGTCTGTCTGAAAGCATATAGTTCAGATATTACTACAATGGTGCTAAGTGGACCAATTACAGATAGTATGAACTATGACTGGGAGAAATTTTATTCTCAAGAAAAAATGGATGAACTAAAAAAACAAGGTTACCTTACTATAGGCAGTGAGGAAGTTGGAATAAGAAAGGTAAGTCAAGAAATGTTGGAGGCCTTTTCTGAAATAAATCAAGAAAAATTATTAGAGGATGTAAAATGCCCGGTCTTAATTATCCACGGAGACCGGGGAGAAGAAGAAAAACAATTATTAGAAAGATCAAAAAAAGCATTAAGAATATTACCGAATGATTCTAAATTGAAAGTAGTAGAAGACGCAGCCCATGGTATTAGAGATCAATACCACATTGTGGTTGAATTAACCGTTGATTGGTTTTTTAATAATTTTTCACTTGAATAATTTAGAAATTTAATAAAAAAATAAAGAAACTGCATGCCTAATAGAACAAGCCGGCATGCAGTTTTTCCATATCTATTAACTTTTATATATTCATTTTTTAAGTAAAACTAATAATTAATCTCTCCAACTAAAGTCTGAGACTATATCAGTCTTTTTTTAATTTAATCAATACTTCTGTCCGATTAAATCATTAAAATATATTGATATTATAATAATAGAATAAAAAACAAAGGAGAGATTGATAAAAATGAAAAAGAAATTATTTGGTTATGTTGGTAGGTTTACTCTTTTACATGTAATTACATATACTGCAGCGGGTGTTATCTTTATGAATGTATTCAATTATGCGGAGGTTTTTGAAACTTCCCAGTTTTATGCCCACTTTAAGTCGGTAAATTCTCCGATTATGCAGGCCGCCCCATTTTTACAGGTCATAAGAGGTGCTTTCTTTGCTTTAATACTCTATCCCTTTTATGAAGTGATTGTAAATCATAAGAGAGGCTGGTTAGTATTATTTGGTGTTTTGTGGGGGCTTACCTATTTAGGTTCTGTGGAGGCCACTTTAGGTTCAATTGAGGGTTTAATTTATACTAAGGCTACATTAGCAGAACATTTTATAGGTACTCCCGAAGTTACTATACAAATGCTGGTATTTTCCTGGTTTTTTGTTAAATGGGAAAAAAGAAGTTATAAAAAGAGAGAAACTATAAAAAAGGCAGCTTAAGTTAACGGTATTGAAGACAAAAAGTGAAAATATATGGTAAAGTTGATATAATAAGATAAAAGCTTTTAAATAGGAGAGATAATATGTCTAATGATAAGATTAAACTGTTAATAGCAGATGACCATCCATTTTTCCGACAGGGAATTAGTCTCTTTTTAGATGATACAGCCGAAATAATTATAAAAGCTGAAGCAGATAATGGTCAGCTGGCCCTTGATAAAATAAATGAAGATAATGATTTTGATGTAATATTAATGGACCTACAGATGCCCGAAATGGATGGTATTGAGGCAACTGAAAAGATTAAAAATAATTATCCCTCTATTAAAGTTTTGATTTTAACCAGCTTTAACAGCTGGAATAAAGTTTATGAAGCTTTAAAAGCAGGAGCAGATGGTTATGTAATGAAAGATTCTAAACCAGATGAACTAATTGCCGCAATTAAAGCGGTTTATACAGGTGGAGTATATTATGGAGCTGAGGTTGCTGAACAGCTTTTAAAAAGAGTTAACCAAAAAAGTAGTGAAACAGAAAAGGAAGAATTGATAGAACCTTTAACCGATAGAGAGCTAGAAGTATTAGCACTTTTGGGCCGCGGACTATCTAATCAGGAAATTGCTGATGAACTAGTAGTTAGTATTAAAACGGTCAAAACACATGTTTCGAATATATTAGCCAAACTAGAAGTAGACAGCCGGACTCAAGCTGCTGTATTTGCAATCAGAAAGGGAATAATATAGGGGGGTGTAGAGGATTAATAACTTTAACAAGTCTAAAAAAGATATAAATAATATTACAGAACAAAGACAGACCAGTTACATACAGAATCTGAAAGTAAGTACCTTATTTGGATTATTATTTGGTATCGTATTTTTAATCGTTACCTTAATAACGGGCGACTATACTGGCCTTGACCTCTATATTATACCAATATTATGTGCTGTAATCTCTGGATTAGCAGGTTTATTTGCTACTTTTTTAGAAAGATATTTTTTAAAAAAAGGGTTAGAAAATGCATTAATAAGAAAGACCATCATATTTTCAGTGGTAATCACCTTAACCATAACCTTAACAGTGGTTGTTTTTAGCCAAAATAGTATTACTAATTTTTTTAATACTTTAAGAAGTAATATGATCTGGGGAATTATCTTTGGAGTTATTTTTGCCATTGTGATTGCCGCTTTAGAATATTATAATTGGAAAGTAGAACAGAAGATGGCCATATTAGAACTTGAAAATAAATACTTAGAGGATTTAGCAGCCAAGGATATAATGTTAAAGGAAGCTACCAAAAATCTCTTGGTATCAAAGGAACGAAACAAGATGGCGCGGGAGCTGCATGATTCAATTTCACAGGATATACATGGATTATCCTATGGCTTAAGTTCTTTAAAAAACCAAATGAATAATTTAGAAATAGAAGATGAGAAGGTATTTAAAATATTGAACCATCTTGAAAAAACGGTTGAAAACACCTCGGAAGAGTTAAAGTATATGATAAAAGAATTAAAACCAGCTGCTTTAGAAAAAAACAGTTTAAAAGATGCCTTATTTACTCATTTAGAATTATTTGAAGCAAGACAGGAGATAGCCGTTAAAAAGGATATAGATGATATAAATGAATTGAGTCCTGAACAGGAATATTCTATTTATAGAATTGTCCAGGAAGCACTTGCTAATATCCAAAAACATGCTGAAGCTAAGCAGGTTGTTTTAAAATTAAAAAAGTTAAAGGTAAGAAATAATGATAAAGTAAAATTAACCATTGAGGACAATGGGAAAGGATTTAAGAATGATAAGATCAAAAGAGGAAATGGGCTTAATAATATGGAATTAAGAAGTAAGCAGATTGGTGGTAGATTTGAAGTTGAATCTGAATTAGGAGCCGGAACAAAAATCATAGTAAAATTTTAATTACATAAAAGAAGGTGGTAATAAAATGGATTTATTAGAATACATAAAAAGTAATAAGGTTACTCTCTTAGATGGAGCGATGGGTACTGAACTTAAAAAAAGAGATGTAATGGGTAACTTTAAAAACAATCTAGAAAACAAAGAGATTGTAAAAGAGATACATCAAAGTTATATAAAAGCCGGTAGTAGTGCCATAATAACTAATACCTTTTCTATGAACAGTCTTTATTTAGAAAGCAAAGGAGTTGACCTTAATCTAGAATTGGTTAACAAAAAAGGGGTAGAGATTGCTAAAAAAGCAGCCGGTGAGGATATTTTTGTATTAGGGGATATCAGTTCGACCGGCAAGCTTTTAAAACCCTATGGAACGCATGAAGAAACTGAGTTTATTGAAGTATATAAAGAGAAAGCAAAAATTTTAGATGAAAGTGGAGTAGATGCCTTTATAATAGAAACTATGGTTGATTTAAGAGAAGCAGTTTGTGCTTTAAAAGCCTGTAAAGAGGTTTCAAATTTACCGGTTATTGTTTCAATTTCATTTGATAGAGTTGAAAATGTTGGTAGAACTGTAATGGGCAATACAGTTAAAGAGGTAGTTGGAAAGTTAAGTGAAGAAAAGGCAGATGTAATAGGTACAAACTGTGGTTCTTTAAGTCCCCAACAGATGTCTGAAATAGTTAAGATGATGCGGGGAAAAACAGACCTACCCATAATGGTTGAACCTAATGCTGGTCAACCTAAGTTAAAAGGTGAAGAAACGGTCTATGATATGCCGCCCACCCAATTCACAGCTGGTATCTTAGCATGTATAGAGGCTGGTGCAAATATTGTAGGAGGCTGTTGTGGTACTGGGCCAGAACATATAGAAGATATTAATAGAGCATTATTTAAATAATATAAGTTACGGAATAATTTATGATTTAGCCTAATATTAAAAAGGGAACTCAATTAAGAGTTCCCTAAATTAATATTATAAGCTATCAATCATTGTTTGTAACAATAGGTTTCCCTTCTGCATCAACTAATACACTAAGTCCACCACCACGAATATAAAGATAATTTACACCAGTTTTTTTGTCCACGATAATTTGATATGTATTAGGTGTAATTCCTTGGGAAGATTTAAGTTCAAATCTTTTTTCTTTACTCATAATCACAACTCCTCTTTTTATAAAATAAAAATTTCAATATATACCATTTTATTACATTTGTTGATATTAATCAAAAAAGCTTTGAAAATATTTTTAAATAAATTTATTTCAAATAAATCCGAAAAATATTACTTAATATATCAACTAGGTTAATTAAGACAAACTTTTTTAGAAAACATTACCAAATTACTTGACATATTTATATTCATTATGTATTATTATAAGTAATCAAAATAAAATATAGTTTATTGACAGTGAACAGGAATAGTAATTAAAGTGATATTTTTAAAAGAGAGTCGGGGATGGTGGAAGCCCGATAATATC
>CAYSHP010000074.1:0-12317 GCA_964430875.1 uncultured Halanaerobiales bacterium | reverse complement strand
CCTAATAAATTTCATTATTAATCAATTCTTTTTTTAATAGAAGTAATTGCTATTAAAGAAATCTATCACAAAATAATCTATCCATAAAATAATATTATATTGCATAAGATATTATTATTTTAGTATTATAAGCAAATGGTATATACTATATATAGATACATAACTTTGTGAATAATATTATTAGTGAAAAACTAAGCTTTCATCCCGGGCGAGGGATTTACTTTTTGCCCTGCTTTGAGAATTTTAGAACAAAGTTTTGAAGGCTTAGAAGATTTAAAAAGGAGGGAATTATAAAAAATATGAAAAAGAAATCAGAAAAGTTTATAGGATTTATCGCTATCTTGATAGTTTTAATTGCAGCTAAATTTTGGCTCAAAACAGATATACTATTTTTTAGATTATTAATAGGTACAGGAATTGGTTATGCCCTTGCTAGAGCATATACTGGTTTTGCTGGAAGTGTTAATAGGGCTTATAGAACAGGATCAACTAAATTAATGAGGACATTAATGTTTATGTTCTTTATCACAGCAGTATTAACAGCCGGTCTTTTACTTGGTAATGATCCGGCTAGTTTTAACCTCTGGGTTAAACCACTTAATTTAGGGGTAATTTTAGGAGGCTTTCTATTCGGTTTTGGAATGTCACTCTCAGTTTGTTGCGCTAGTGGTGTTCTTACTGATTTACCAATGGGCTTCCCGAGAGCTTTTACAACCCTTATCTTCTTTGGTCTGGGAGTCTTTTTGGGTTTCCCAGTTCAAAATACAGCGAGTTGGGTACAGGAATCTTGGTTTAGTTCTTATATTGGTTATAGAACCATGGGAGGAGTTTTCTTGCCCGACTTTTTCCAGGGAGATGGTTTTGAAGGTTATTTAGGGGGACTAGTTGCTTTAGGTGCTTTATGTATACTATTTACTGCTCTATCATATCTATACGAAAGATATCAGGTTAGAAATAATAAATATACTGGCCTGGAAATTGAAAAAATTCAAGAAAATGCTGAATCAATTGATTTTAAAAATTTCAAACTTTTCAGTGCAGATACATACTATCATTTCTTTGAAAAACCCTGGACCCTAAAACAAGGTGCAGTTGCTTTAGCAATCATCTTCACATTGTTAATGGCAGTAACTAGAGCAGGCTGGGGAGCATCTCAACCTTATGGCATCTGGTTTGGTAAATTCTTAATGATCTTTGGCATCTCTGCTGAAAGCTTAAGTAGCTTTACAAAAATGTCAGCTGAAGTATTTAATACTCCATTTTTTGAACATCAGATTTCAGTACAAAACTTCGGTATTATTACCGGAGCAATTATTTACTTGCTAACTGCCGGTAAATTTTCAAAGATGTTCACTTCTGAACTCACTATAACAAAAAAACAAGCAGCCATTTATGCCCTAGGTGGATTAACAATGGGTTTTGGAACACGCCTGGCAAACGGTTGTAATGTAGGGGCATTATATACACCGATTGCTAACTTCTCATTATCAGGCTGGCTTTTCTTAATCTTCATGATAGTTGGAGGAATTATCAGTAATAGATTTAATGATAGAATTGCTGGTTAATTACGAAATGTTTAATAAGTCTTTATTTATTCACTTTTAATATTGATAGATTAAAACTACTTATTTGAAATAAGTAGTAGCACCATTATTAAACTAATAGGAGGAATTCAAAAATGAGTAATAAAATTGTAGTTGTTGGTGGAGTAGCAGGAGGAGCTTCTGCTGCCACAAGAGCAAGAAGATTAGATGAATCAGCTGAAATTGTTATGTTTGAACGCGGCCCTCATGTTTCATTTTCTAACTGTGCCTTACCTTATCACATTAGTGGAGTCGTTAAAGAATGTGATGATTTAGTATTAATGTGTCCTGCCAATTTTGCTGAACAATATAATATTGATGCCAGAGTAAAAAATGAAGTAATGAAAATTAATAAAGATGAAAAAACCGTAGAAGTAAAAGATTTAGAAAGCGGTAAAGTATATACTGAAGATTATGACAAACTGATCCTCTCTCCTGGTGCAAATCCCATTAGACCCCAAAGTATCAAAGGAGTAAATAATGATAATGTCTTTACAATCAGAAACGTTGTAGATATAGATAAATTAAACCAATATATCAATAACAATAATATTGAAAATGTAGCTGTAATTGGAGCCGGTTATATTGGTATAGAAATCGCTGAAAACTTTATACATTCCAATAAAAATGTATCTTTAATTGAAGCAATGGACCAAGTTCTCCAACCACTCGATTATGATATGGCACAAGTTGTTCATAAGGAATTACATGACAATGGTGTAAATGTAGTTTTAAGTGATCCCTTAGCAGAAGTACATGATGACCATGTTGTCCTAAAATCCGGTAAAAAAATAGATGCCGGAGCAGTTGTCCTCTCTATTGGTGTAAGTCCGGAAACCCAACTAGCTGAAGATGCTGGCTTAGAAATTGGAGAAACTGGGGGAATTAAGGTTAATCACAATTATATAACCAGTGATCCTGACATTTATGCCGTTGGAGATGTTATTGAAGAGTACTGCCGTATTTCTCGTAGTAAAACTAGAATGCCACTAGCTGGTCCTGCACAACGCCAGGCTAGAGCTGCTGCCAACCATATCTATAATATACCACATAAAAACAATGGAGTTATTGGTTCTTCAGTAATAAGGGCCTTTAATTTAAATGCAGCAACTACTGGACTTAATGAAAAACAATTAGAAAAAGCTGGTATTTCCTATGATTTTGTTTATATTATTCCCCAAGATAAAGTAGGACTTATGCCTAATAGTAATCCATTACATTTTAAAGTACTATATGAGACTCCTACTGGTAAAGTGTTAGGTGCTCAGGCAGTAGGTAAAGGTAATGTAGATAAAAGAATTGATGTAATTGCCACTGCTATTATGATGGATGCAACTGTAGAAGATCTAATTGGTATAGAAACATGTTATGCACCAGTCTTTAGTACTCCTAGAAATGCAGTAAATCAAGCTGGGATGGTTGCTAATAATATAATCAATAACCGTTATAATCAAATTCCAGTTACTAAAGTTAGAGAACTTGTTGAAAATGATGCTTTTATTGTAGATGTAAGAGAAAAAGATGAATATGAAGAAGGTCATATTGTAAATGCTGTAAATATTCCACTCAGTGAATTAAGAGAAAGAACAGGTGAAATTCCTAAAGATGAACCAGTTTATTTACACTGTCGATCAGCTCAAAGAAGTTATAATGCAGTATTAGCATTACAACAAATGGGATATGATAATGTAGTAAATATTTCTGGGTCATTCTTAGGAATATGTTGTTATGAATATTTCCTAGATCAAACCACTGATAGAGATAAAATAGTAACAGAATATAACTTCGAGTAAACAATTAATAAAAAACCAAATATAAATTGTATAACTTAAATATATAAGGCCATCAGGTTTACACTTGATGGTCTTTAATTCCTTAAATATATTTTTTAATTGATAAAAAGATATAAATGTGATATTTTTTGATTAGCAAATAAATCAATCATAAAATAATGTTCTTAAACCTATAGATAAAGGTGGTATGATTATGGCTCAAAAAAATAGTGAGCATAAAGAAGAACAAAATAAAAAAAAATTTACTGATAATTTGATTAACAAAAATATTGATGAAGAAAAAAAGAGTAAAACTGAAAAATCTCTTACCTTTTTAACTTGGGCCTCTATCTTTATCTTATGGTATGTTATAACAAAATTAGAAGTTTTTTCTCCTGTTCTCCTACCAGGACCATTTAGAGTATGGAAAGCATTTTTGCATATTTTAGAAAATGGTTATAATAAGGTTCCTATTTGGGTTCATTTAGCAGCCAGTCTTAAACGTCTATTTGTGGCTCTCTTCTTCGCTATATTTACAGCTGTTCCCTTAGGCCTATTAAGCGGTTATTTTAGCAAAGTAGAAGCTATTATCGACTCTGTAATTGAATTCTATCGTCCCCTACCACCTCTAGCCTATTATACTCTTTTAGTCCTTTGGTTTGGTATTGATGATCTTTCCAAACAAATACTATTGTTTTTAGCAGCTTTTGCACCAATCTATATTGCCTGTGTATCTGCCGTGAGAAAGCTTAATAAGGACTTTATTTTAAGTGCCGAATCATTAGGTGCTAATCAAAAGAAAATCTTCTTTAAGATTGTTTTACCGGCTTCTATGCCCGAAATATTTACGGGTATCAGGACTGCCTTTGGTGTTGCTTATACAACTTTAGTATCTGCAGAAATGGTAGCTGCAACCTCTGGAATTGGCTGGATGGTATTAGATGCATCAAATTTTTTAAAAAGTGAAGTGATTTTTGTCGGAATAATAATTATGGGGATAACAGGAGTTATTATTGACGCTGTTTTAAGGTTTTTAGAAGAACATATCATTTTCTGGAAAGGCCATATGTAATTTCTTTTTATTATTAAATTTTAATTGGAGGTTATTATGAAAAATTCTTTTTTAAAAATATTAACTTTAATTTTAATAATTTCTATACTTATTTTTTCTTTTACAGGGTGTGGAAATAACTCTGAAGAAAAAGCTCTGCCTGATGAAATTAACTTTGGTATTTTAAGAATACCAAATGATGAAACAATAGCAATTGCCGAAGGCTATTTTGAAGAATATTTTGCAGAAAAAGGTATTAAAGTAAATACAACAGTATTTGATTCAGGAGCTGAAGCTAACCAGGCTCTAGCCTCAGGTAGTATAGATTTTGCAACAATGGGTAATACAAATGCAATTACTGCCTTATCAAGAGAACTCAAGGTAGAAATGGTTTGGTTACATGAAGTATTAGGTGATAACGAAGCCTTGGCTGTAAAAAATAATTCTGAAATTGAAAAAATTGAAGATCTAGCTGGTATGCGGGTAGCTGTTCCTTTTGCTTCCACAGCCCATTATATTTTATTAAACGTATTAAAAGAAGCTGGAATTGAAGACGAGGTACAGCTTTTAGACATGCAAACTGCTGAAATTGTTGCAGCTTGGGAACGTGGAGATATCCAAGCAGCCTATAGCTGGCAGCCAACTTTAGCCAAATTATTAGATAACGGTCGTGCCCTAGTTACTAGTGAGGATATGGCAGAAAAAGGTTATATTACAGCTAATGTAGAAGTGGTTCGTACGCAATTCTCTAATAAGTATCCTAATTTAGTAGCTGATTTTATTACTGCTATGTCAGATGCAGGCGATATTTATAGAGAAGATCCACAAGAAGCAGCTGAAATTGTATCTGAAGAACTAGGAATAGAACCAGAAGTTGCTTTACACCAAATGCGCGGCACTAGTTGGAAAACAAGAGAGGAACTATTAAGTAAAGATTTTTTTGGTACTAAAGAAAATCCGGGTAATTTTGCAAAAGTTATGAAAGATACTTCTGATTTCCTTAAAAATCAAGGTTCAATTGAAAATTCACCTTCTCAAGAAGAATTTAATGACTATTTAAATCCTGAATATATCAAAATGTCTTTAGAAAGTGACCAATAATTTAAATATATTATTAAAGTTTTTTAAGAAAGGGTTTAAGCTATGGAAGCACAAGCTCAAAAAGAAAGTCTAATTAAAATAGAAAATATGAGTGTAGTATATGGGACAGATGAAAAATCCACATTAGCGTTAAAAGATATAAATTTAGAGATAAAAAGAGGAGAATTTGTCTGTGTTTTAGGGCCATCAGGTTGTGGTAAAAGTACTCTATTAAAAACCATCGCAGGCTATTTAAAACCAACCTCAGGTCAATGTTTAATGCAAGGGAAAAAGATTACTGGCCCAGATTGGCATCGTGGAGTTATCTTTCAATCCCCTACTTTATATCCTTGGATGTCTGTCAAAGAAAATGTAGAGTTTGGACCCAAAATGAGGGAGCTACCTAAAGATAAGATAAAAAAAATTAGAAAATACTTTTTAGATGAAGTTAATTTAAGTGGAGTTGGTGACCAATATACTTTTGAATTATCCGGTGGAATGAAACAAAGAGTTGCTTTAGCCAGAGTACTCGCAAATTATCCGCAAGTTGTTTTAATGGATGAACCTTTTGGTGCTTTAGATGCTTTAACCCGAGATAATATGCAGAATTTAATTAGGGATATTTGGGTAGAAAATAATACCACTATATTTTTTATAACACATGACGTTGATGAAGCTCTTTCTCTTGCTACTAGAGTTGTTGTATTATCAAAGCGTCCCGGCAAAATAATAAATATATTTGAAGTTGATTTTACAAAAAGAATATTCGAAAAAGGGTCTAAAGATGTTATGTATCAAGATAATTACTTTGAAGTTAAAAATGAAATTTTAGATATTATACACAGTCAAATAGAGGAATAAAATTTGATAATAATATTATTATATAACTAATAAGTTGACATCTTCCCCGCCCATTAATATAGGTGAGGCTTTCTAGGCTCAAATCAGTAATAAAAAGGCTGACAGTAAATAAACTGCCAGCCTTTTTGATTTTCTATTTTATTTTCATCTGTACTTTGTAAATTTATTCGATGTATAATTTTTATATTCTAAGCGAATTTATATATGTTATTACAGTAATTAATTATACTATGATGCATCCTGCTGACTAGGTTCTACAGGCTCTCCACTTGGCATTCCTTTTGGTAAAGAACTATCTGATGACCATTCAATCCAAGCTCCATCATAAATTTCTAAGTTTCTGTATCCAGCATTATGTAAGGCAAGTAAAGTTTGGGCTGCCCTAATAGAAGTTTGACAATACATGATTATTCTTTGGTCAGGATTTACACCATTATCAGGATAATATCTTTGAATATAACTTACTGGATAATATTCTCCATTATCTTTATTATTATTAACATAATTGATACAAACTGCTCCTGGAATGATACCTTCATTAACTTCTTCAGTTGTTCTTACATCTAAAATTACTGTATCTTCACTTGGCTCATTAACCTCGGCTAATACTTCCTCTTTTGTAGCAACTAGATCTTCATTTTTCTCAGAAGCATTATATTCAACTGCTTCAACTTCATTTTCACCCGAAGTAAAAGTGGCTCCTTCTTCCTGCAGGGCATTTAAACCTCCGCTTACCACCTTCATATTAGCTGTATCATGACCAAATACTAACATGGTCCACCATAATCTAGCTGCATCCATATTATTATTATCATCATATATAATAACTTTACTATCATTAGAAATACCATTTTCACCTAAAGATTCTTCTATTTTAGAAGCTGAAGCCAGCATATTGGGGAAAGGACCAAAGGTAGTAATATCATTTCTTGCAATATTTACTGCTCCTTCTAGATGCTGATCTTTATAATCCCCTGATTTTTGAGTATCTACTACAACAACATCTTCTTCTTCAATCATTTTCAAAGCTTGATTGGCAGTAATAATATCTTGTCCTTCTTCTCCAGGAAATGTTATATCGGCTTCACAACCTGTGAAAATAATCGCAAATGTTAATAAAACAAAAATAATAGTTGTTAATTTTTTCATTTTTCAACCTCCAATTCTATATTGTTAAAAATAGTACAACCTTTGTTAATATTATATGATATAATCACCGTTTATTGTCATAACTATTATTAATAGTATATTCAATTATCAAATGTAGTTATAAACATAATTAATAATTTTTTCTTAATAACAAATATGCTTCCCAAGTTGTTTAAAATGTCTGATAAATTCTCTGGCTTCTTTACTTAAAAATTCTGCCTTTTTATAAATCATATAAATATCATAATCAAGGTTATAATCTAATATTCTTGAAACTTGTATTTCTTTGGCATTAAATTCATCTTTAACGGAATTATATGGTACAAAAGCAACTCCATGACCTTTTCTAACTAATGTTTTCATTGCTTCAGTTGAATCGAGCCTTGAAATGATCTCTACATCATTAAAACTATATCCTTTTTCTTGTAGACCATCTTTAAAGTTTTCTTTTATAATACAGTCTTCTTTTAAAATAATAAATTTATATTTTAGGACATCTTTTAGTTCAATCTTTTCCGGTATATTAAATGACGGTGGTGATATTAATACAACTTTTTCATTAATAACATTCTTTGAATTTAAGTTTTCATCCTGAACTGGATTTGTAGTAAATCCTATTTCACAAATATCACTAGATACATCCTGTTCAATCTTATTTGAAGAAGCTGAAACAAGATTATACCTATGATTAGGAAATTTAAATTGCATATTTAAAATTACACAGGGAAGGCAGTAAGTTGCTATTGTGTGCTCACCTTCAATTTTAATTTCTTTACTTTCCTTATCATTTAAATCTGATATCATCTTATTATAAGTACGAATAATATTATCAGCATATTTTAGTACAATTTCACCTGACTTAGTTAACTGGACACCTCTGTTACTCCGAATAAAAAGTTTAGTACCTAAAGAATCCTCTAATTTTTGTATCTGCTGACTTAAAGCTGGTTGTGATATATGTGAATTATTAGCTACTTTGGATATACTTTTTATTTTAGCAATTTCTTGAAAGTACTTAAGACTTTTAATATACATAAGTACACCCTTTCTTATTAAATATAATTGATTTTAAATTTTAAAAATATTTATTTTATTTAAGCTCAATTTTCCCCATAAAAATTCTTTACTCTTATTTGATAATACACTTTATCATATGTTCAAAATGGAGTAAAGTTATTACATATATTCAACAACTTTCATTTATTTCCTTTAAGTATTTCATAATCTTTTAAATAAAATCACCTATTTTTAATATATTTAAACTGTATATTAATTGTTTATTAGAAAATTATTTAAAGAAGAACCGAAACTTATTATTCTAATATTATTCTAAAATAAGTAATTAAAATGGAAAAAAGTATTTATATAAGTTATACTTAAAAAAATAGCAAGTTTAAATGTAAAGGAGAATAAATTTTGCGTATAATAATTGATGGAGATTCCTGTCCTGTTATAGACTTAACTGAGTCTATAGCAAAAAAGTTTAAAATAGAATTAATATTATTTTGTGATTACAACCATGATATAAAATTAGATTATGGTAAAATTATAAAAGTTGATCAAAGTTATCAATCTGTAGATATGAAAATTATTAACTATACTGAAAGTAATGATATAATAGTAACAAATGATTATGGGTTAGCCTCAATTGTACTTGCTAAAAATACTCATGCAATTAATGCTAATGGAAAGATTTATACCGAAAGAAATATAGATACTCTTTTGATGAAAAGGCATATTAATAAAAAAATAAGAAGAGCAGGTGGGAAACATCCTACCGCTAAAAAAAGGCAAAAAAAGGATGACCAAAAATTTAAAACTAATCTTATCAAACTAATTAATAAAGTAAAATAAAAAAATTCATATTAAAAAAACTGGCAGTTGAATGTTAACTGCCAGCTTTATTTTATCTTTTATTATTTGATTTTCTTACTTAATTATTTTACTGTTTCATAACCTTTATTAGACCACCCATATGGTTCATTCTTAGGAGTTCCCATTCCACCATTAAGGGATACTGCATCATAGCCTAACATTCTTAAGCCTGCTACAGCTTGTCCAGCTGTCTGTCCTGTATAACAGTAAACTACTAACTTTTTATCTTGAGGTAGTTGACCAAAATATTCCTGCATTCCTTTACCCCATGGAATATTAATAGCACCTTCAATATGTCCTTCTGAGAAAGCGGAGGTCTGTCTGATTGATACTACCATCATATCGCTATCAGAATCTAGTGCCATTTTTAACATATCTTCACTGATTTTATAGTTTTTAAACATAGTATCGCTTACATCTGCTAAGCCTTTGTAATAATCAACTACAGCAGTTTTTATTTCTTCATTAATTTCATAATCAGTTACTTCACCAAGTTTATTGGCCTCGGTTTCAACAGCATCCTCATAACCATCTACTCTTGTAATTCCTAAGTTCCAGCCAAACTTAACAGACTTTGCTTCAAAACCAGCAAAGTTAAGTAAACCAACTGTCTGATTAGCTGTTTGTCCTGTATAACAATATACATAGATAGTTTTATCACCAGGGAGCTTATCTAATGCTGCTGGGATTGCATCTGGTCCCCATGGTAAATTAACTGCACCTTTAACATGACCTTCATTATAAACATCAGATTGTCTGATATCTAATATTACTAAATCTTCACCTGACTTAACTTTCTCTAAAAATGCTTCTTGACCAATCATAGCGTTATCTGAAGGTAAATTTGCAAAATATCCATTTACTGCTTCTTCTACTACATCAGAAACCGCCAATACAGATGAACTAATTAAGACTAATGACAATACAACTATAAATAGAACAGATAATAATTTGTTTCTTCTCATTAAAAATTTCCCTCCTTAGAATTTTGATGTTTCTTTTTTTATTTATGTAATAGCCTGAAAATTATTAAATATTATTTTCAGACTCTTGCCCTTATACAACAATATATTTTAAAGCAATTAGATATATATAGTTTGTGAAATATATATTGTTAAATAAAGTACAAGCTTCTTTATTTATATTATAAGGGATAGATTGTTGTTTTTGGTATTAGCATTTTTTATAGTACATTTGATTATTCGATAAAGTGAAATTTTTCTTTATGTTTACTTGACTTTATCATCTTTAAATCTGTGATATAATTAATAATAGAATGCAAAAGGAATTGATACCTATGGAGAAAATTGAAAATACAAAATACATATATATTTTACTTATAATATACTTTTTGACCAATTTAATTTTTCTAACCAGCTTCCCATTTATCCACTCTGATGAAGCCTGGTTAGCTGGTTTATCTAGAACCATTATAAATGAAGGTTCTTTTGATGTAACAGAACCCTTTTTTGATCTTTATCCACGCAGCCCACATGCTATTAGGATAATCTTTCATTCCATACAAATTATTTTTTTAAAAATATTTGGTTATGAGATATTCACATTTAGACTTATTTCATTAATTTTTGCTACTATTTCTTTACTTTTTCTTTATAAAATTGCTTTAACTTTCACAAACTCCCAAAAACTATCTTTTTTAATTACAATTTTATTTGCAATTGATATTCAATATATATACACCTCTCATATGGCAAGACAGGAGATCATATTAATAACCATATTTTTAATATCTCTTTATTATTTTTTAAGTAAAGTCATTAATGATAAAAACTATCTAAGCGATTTTTTATTAGGCATATTAATTATAATTTCTATCGGTATTCATCCTAATAGTTTTATAATTTTTTTACCTTTTTTCTTTTTATATCTCTATTATATTATTTTTACTAATCAGTTAAATTATATGGATCTTTTGATCTTTATAACAACGGTTTTTATAGGTGCTTTGGTCTTTCTTATGATTAGTTTGTATTTCGATCCAAATTTTATATATAATTATAAAAGTTATGGTGAAACTCTGGGAGTTTTTAAATCTATTTTTACAAAAATTGACCGTTTAGATTATTTTTATAAGAAATTATATTATCAGGTAAGTGGTACTTATTTTACACCCGATATAAAACCTCAATTCTATCTTTTTGGAATTACATTAGTTTATTCTTTATATAAGTTAATTATTAAAAAAGATGACTATAATAATATTTTACTGCTTTCTTTTTTAACAGTAAACTTAGGTTACATAATTATTGGAAGATATAATCAAACTTCAATCATCTTTATATTCCCTATACTTTATCTTCTATTAATTAATTCAATAAAAAATATAGAAATAGATTATTCAAAAACAATCTTAATCGGACTGATATTCATCCTTTTATTAAACTCATTTATTATAATATATAATAATAGCTATTTTAATTATGATGATTATCTAAATGAAATTTCATCTATTGTTAATAAAGATAATAAAGTGCTGGCCAATTTAAATAGTCAGTTTTACTTTGATTATAGTAAACTATATGATTATAGAAATCTTGCTTTTTTAGAAGAAAATAATTTGAGTTTTTCTGATTATATTGGAAAAAATAATATCGAATATATAATTTATCCAGAAGAAATGGACTTTATTTATAATAGGAGACCGACCTGGAATACCTTATACGGAAATCCATATCCATATTATAGTAATATGAAAAACTTCCTTAACCAAGAATGTAAGTTAGTAAAGGAATTTAGTAATAAAACATATGGGATGAGAATAGCGAAGTATATCGGGACTAAAGAATGGAAGGTGAAAATATATAAGGTTAAAAAATAATACTTTAGGTATAAGTAAATACAAAATGACTCTATTATAATAATTCTTGTTTAAAATTTTTAAACCCCAGTTTTAATTTGAACTGGGGTTTTTACTTATTTTAATTT
>CAYSHP010000073.1:0-12349 GCA_964430875.1 uncultured Halanaerobiales bacterium | reverse complement strand
CTTAATTTTTAAGAAACTCTTTTATCTTTTTAATGCCTTCAGCACTATTATCAATATTTAAGGTAAGTTTTTCAATGGGACATAAATCTGTATTATCTCTGTTTTTAATTGCTTTTACTTTTTGAGAAGCTTTGAATGATAAATGATTTTTATTAAAAATATCTATAGCACCTTCACTCACAATTTGTCCATAACAAAATTTAACAGATGCATAATCACAAACCATAGCTACTGCTCTTCCAATTATTTTATCTGCAACAACTGCATTTTCTAAAAGATCTGGTTGCTCTTCTAATAAACTTACAATCGAACCAACACTTTCCTCTTTACTTTTATATTTTACTTCTTTTTCTTTAACAATAATTAAAGAATAATCTGAGTCATTTAATTCATTTATAGCTAACTCTTTATCATTCATTACTTTTTAACTTCCCTTCTAGTTATTATCACATGTGTAATTCTACAACATCCTGATCTTCTAAAACATGGTCTTTAGCAACGTGCTGACCATCAAATTTAGCTGATCCCCATATTCTTGCTTTTTGTAGGTTTTTGGCAAAATCTTTATGAACAAGTTGGGCAAAGTCTAAAACAGTATCTCCTTTATCTAAAATAAATGGCCTATCATAATCAGGTTCTTCACCTGGAGCTTTAGAATAAACCCTTATTACATTCAATTTATCAAAAAGTATTTTAGGTAACTTAGCAAGTCTTTCTCCTGTTTTATTTGATATTTCTAATAGATCTAGATTAGGATAAAGTTCTTTAATTATTTCTAAATTATCCTTTGAACCAGATATATCTATTTTTGTTGCTAAAACTAATATATCTTCTAAATGATATCCCTTAACATTTTCCGGGATTTCCTCTCTTATAATTCTTTTACCTTTTAAAAAATCTATTATACCTGATAATTGATCAAGACAACCATCAGCAGAAGCATCAACTACTATTGTAATATAGTCTGCATGAAATATTGCACTAACCATCGGTCCAGGCACATCTTCAGGCACTAAGGGCGGTGTATCAATTAACTGTATTTGGATATCTTCATATTCAACCATACCAGCTAAAGGTAAAGAGGTAGTAAATGGATATTCAGCAACCTCTACTTTCGCATTACTTAAAGAATCTAATATTGAAGATTTACCCACATTCGGAGCTCCTAATAAAATAATCTGACCGGCCCCTTCTTTATCTATTAGATAGGGGTTATAAGTGCTTTTTGATTTACTTTTCTTTTTCTTTTCTTCCTTTACTTTTGAAATCCTCTTTTTTAAATCTGCCTGAATTTTTTCAGTCCCTTTGTGTTTAGGCATTATAGCAAGCATTTCGCGTAAAGCAGCAATCTTTTCTTCTGGGTTTTGTGCATTCCGATATGCTTCTTCTGCTTCATAATACTGAGGCGGTAAATTAGCGGGCATCCAAAGATACCTCCTGTCTTCTCATATTTTATACCTTATATTATTAATTAGAGAGAAGACTGGAGAAATCCTTTTTATCTTTTATTATTTTTAATATGCGATATCTAAGGCTGGTTTCCTCTCATTATATCTCTTAATATATCTTAATACAATTGGAACTATGAGTAGTTGGCCAATAATACCAGGCAGGCCTGCTGTTATTGTTCCATAGATATAAATAATGGGATTAGCAGGTAACTGGGCAAATCCAAATCCATATACTAATGCCAATACAACCATTGATGCCATTATTCTTCCTGCAATCATCGCTATAAACAATGATAGATAGACATTCATCTTTATCCTAAAGAAAAAATATCCCATTGCTAATCCATAAATACCTAATTCACCAATCATAATCGGAAGCATGGGTAAAATAGGTGGCATCCCTGTAAATAATGAACTTAATAAAGGAGTAATTATACCAATAATTAAACCTGCTAGAGGACCTAAAAATGCCCCTCCAATTAAGACTGGTAAATGCATCGGTAATAATACTCTCCCTAGTGATGGTCCACCAACTAAATGAAATACCATGGGTAAAACAATACCTAAAGCTATAAAAAATGCAGTATAAACTATTCTTTTATTATCCATTTTAATTCCCCCTTTTTAAATAAAAAAGACGAAGGCCCTGTCTTTTAGACAGTTAATGACCTTCGTGATCAATAAATGTTATTCTTTTTTTAAAAACTAATTAATTGTAAAAAATTCTTCTACTCTCTTAATTGAATCTTCAATTAAATCATTTAACGTGTTATCACTTAAACCTACTAAATCAACATGGGGTTGTCTCATACCAATAATTATCTTTTTAGCATCACTACCAGCTATGGCTTCGGCCATTACGGTAGTTATCTCACCTTTCATAGAATTAGGTATTATTAAGCCTAATGGTCCAACTATTAAATCAACCTTATTAACATTAAGCTTTATTGCATTCTCACCAGTTGCGCCCTCATCAGCGCCCTTCTCGAGCATTTTTGAAGTAGCCACGGCATTCGTACCGAGAGCTAATATATTAATTTCTTCTTTAAATCTATGGGACAGTCTTTCAACTATCTGGGCACCTAATCCTCCCCCTAATCCATCAATAACAGCAACTTTCATTATCTTCACCTACATACTTTACTTTTTGTTTCTAGACTTATAATATCAAATTGATCAACAGTATGCAAGATGTCAACTATTTAAATAATCAAAAACAGCCTGAACTAATATAGCTATACCATCTTCAATTACATCATCATCTACATAAAAGTTAGAATGATGATGTTTGATAATTTCGTCTTTAGAAGGTGCAATTCCTAAATAAAAATAAGATGAGGGAACTTCTTTAGCAAAATATGCAAAATCTTCTCCACCTAAGTTTGGGTTTTTTAATTCAATTACATTTTTATCTCCCATCACCTTTACAGCTGAATTTTTTACAAGATCTGTCATTTCGCAATTATTAATCAAAGGAGGAAAACTATATTCATAGTTAAAATCATAATCTGCACCATAGATTCCAGTTATATTTTCAAGAATCTTTTCCATAATTTTAGGTATCTTATAACGAACTTCTTCCGTTAAAGTTCTTACAGTTCCTTCTAAAATAACTTCATCTGGAATTACATTATGAGTGTTGCCTCCTTCAAGATGACAAACTGAAATTACAGCTGGTTCAGTTGGGTCAACTTTTCTACTTATTATGTTTTGAAATTCTTGTATAACTTCAGTAGATATAATAATAGGGTCAATACATTGATGGGGATTAGCTGCATGTCCACCGGCACCAATTATTTTAATCAAAAATTTATCGGGAGAAGCCATCATTGAATCGTATTTTATTTCCACTGTACCTTTTTTAGCAGAACCCCATACATGTAATCCAAAAGCGGCATCAACTTTAGGATTTTTTAAAACACCATTTTCAATCATTCCTACAGCTCCGCCTTCTTGTTCTTCAGCTGGTTGGAATACAAATTTAACATTCCCTAATAGATCTTTTTCTAATTCTTTAAGTACTACTGCTGCTCCTAATACTATTGCAGAATGTACATCATGTCCACAGGCATGCATAATGCCATCTTTTTTAGATGCATAAGGTAAATTTGTTTTTTCTTGCACTGTAAGTGCATCCATATCGGCTCTTAATAAAACTGTTTTATTTTTTTCTTGTCCCTCTAATAAGGCAGACACTCCTGTAGCATAAATATCATCATTTACCTTTAAATCTGATTTATTTAGGGTTTTAGCAATAAGTTTTGCAGTATTAAACTCTTCATAACCGAGCTCTGGATATTGATGTAAGTGGTGTCTAAATTCAATAATATCTTCTTCAATTTTTTTTACTTCTTTTAATATTTTTTTAGTTTTCAATTATTAGGCCTCCTTTTAACTTATCACATACTATCTATTTTTTAATCATACAAACAACTTTTATTGATAAAAATATATAAATTTTCCTGACTATTTTTGAAATATATATTATTACCAATTATAATTATAGTTATTCAATATCATTTAATATTGTCCTTCCTAAAATAATATATGGAAATTATAATAAATAATAAAATTATTCTCATTCATATGAGTTTATATTAAGGTGCATTTAATTATTAAAAAATTATTTATAATTATATTTTAGCCTGCTATTGTTATCTTATCCAAAGATATATTTAAACATACATTTTAATCAATAATAAATTAGAAGTAATCCATACTATTAATGGACATATGCCTTTAAAAATTATAAAATAAATGAAAAGAGTATTGAGAAGGGAGAATAAAATATGATAAAAGTCGGACTACTCGGACTAGGAACTATTGGATCAGGAGTATATAAAATAATAAGTGAAAATAAGGAAAGTATTGAACAAAAAATTGGTACCGAATTGATGATCGAAAAAATTCTAGTTAATGACTTAGATAAAAAAAGAGAAATTAATATTAAAAACGAGTTACTAACAGATAATGCCGAGCATATTCTCGAAAACCCTGAAATTAACCTAATAGTAGAACTAATTGGCGGTGAAAAACCAGCTCATCAATATGTGATGAAGGCTATTAATAATAAAAAAAGTGTAATAACAGCTAACAAATTAATTATTGCTAAATATGGAAGTGAAATTTTAAGAGCAGCTAATGACAATAATGTTCAGGTGAGTTTTGAAGGTAGTGTTGCTGGAGGTATTCCCATAATAAGGCCTTTGAAAGAATCTCTAGTGGCTAGTAATATTAAAAGTATATTTGGTATTTTAAATGGAACTACTAACTATATCTTAACTAAAATGACAGAAGAAAATAAAGAATTTAAAGAAGTTCTAAAAGAAGCCCAAGAATTAGGTTATGCCGAAAGCGATCCTTATTCTGATATAAGTGGTCTTGATGCTGCCTATAAAATATCAATTCTATCTTCTATCACTTTTGAGACCTATGTAGATATTAATTCAGTCTCTACAGAAGGTATTGAAGATATTACTTTAACCGACATAAAATTAGCTGACGAACTAGATTATGTTATTAAACTTCTTGCTATTGGAAAAAAACAAGAAAATGGTATTGATATAAGGGTACATCCTGCTTTTATATCTAAAAGCCATCCACTTGCTTTAGTAAATGGAGTATATAATGCTATTTATTTACATGGAGATATTGTAGGAGATATTATGTCCTATGGAAAAGGTGCGGGTCAAATGCCCACAGGTAGTGCTGTAGTTGCTGATATAATTCAAACTGCCAAAGATATAAATTATAATAGGCCCAATATATATTCTAATGAATCAAACTTAGATCATAATATAATTAATATAGATGAAATAAAAAATCTTTTCTATTTACGTGTCTTAGTAAATGATAAACCAGGGGTAATGTCAGAAGTAACTGGAATATTAGGTAAAAACCAGGTCAGTCTAGCCTCTGTTTTACAAAAACACAGATTAACTCCTGTTGTTCCTTTAGTATTAGTTACTCATCCTGTTAAAGAGAAAAACTTAAATAACTCTTTAGAAGAATTAAGAGCCTTAAAAAACGTAAAATCAATTGAAAGTGTAATAAGAGTTGTCGAAGATTTTTAATTAAGCTTTAAAAGCCCTTTTATGGGGCTTTTTTCATATCGTTATAGCCTGAACAGGACAGATTCTAATACATTGTTTGCAACCTCTACACTTATTTTCTATTACTTGAGCATTGCCATCAACTAATTGAATTGCATCAAAAGGACAAGCAGTTACACATTGACCACATCCGATACATTCTTCTTGGTCAATACTAATAATCTTATTTGTAGAATTATTTTTATTTTTAAACCTTCTTTTTCTATCTCTATTTCTTCTCTTTTTTGACATTGCCATACCTCCTAGTTTAATTATTTCAGCAATAAAAATTATATAATAGTTATGAACATATGTCAAATATAAGTTGTCATCCAATTACCATTAGAAAAGCTCATAGATTTAAAAACCTATGAGCCTTTAAGTATATATTTAATTTTTATTAAGTCTAATTAATTCTATCCCATTATTATCAGGATTAATATTTTTGCTATACTTTTTATCCTCTGGATTATTCCAATGTTCATGAACCCCTAAGCTATCTAGATTAGACCCATCATTTTCAGGATCATAGTCCACACCAGAGGGTGGATTATTGGCCAAGGCTGCCTCGTGTAAATAATTATCTGAATAAGTTAATAAATCGGTTTCAGTTTTTAAAATATCTAAAGCAACTGAATCAATGGCAATTGGATCTTGTGAAACAAATAAACTAGAGGACCATCCATTATTAAATGGAGCCATTCCCCATTTATGAGGATTAACTGATTGTTGATTCATACCTCCATATAGTCCATCTATAAGGTATAATAATGTCTTTTGTCCTAAATCCTGATGACCGATAAGATTTACAAGGGGATTTCCAAGTTCTTTTTTTCTTGAACTTGCACTTACACCATCATGTAAATGCATGGGGGTCCAGTTATTATAATTACCGCTATATATAGAGCCAAAATGATTTTTTGCTGTTAAAGTAACTCCTGCTAAACTGTGTTTTTTAAGGTTAGCAATGTTTATTAAATAATCTGCATTTGTTACTACTTGTGGTAAATGATCAATTTTATCATAATCTATACCCTGGTAATAAATAGCGGAGTCTTGGTCCAGTTTAACTTTTTGTCTTCCTTTTCCACCGTCATTATCAACAAACCTAACCTCTGGATACTTTTCATTAATCATTTCATATAAGTAATCTCCTAAGGGACGGGAAGCATCGTATAAAATAATATTAGCTGGTTTTACTTGAGTATTCTTAACTAAACTTTCTACTAACGATAAAACTACCTGAGGAGAAATATTTATTTCATTACTCTTTTCAGCATAACTACTATGAGTATTTAAATTAAGTTTAACTGCAATTAATTCACCTTGTTGATAATTTCGGTTTTCATTTCTGTATTCACTATTGAAGTATCTAAATACTTTTTCCCAAGCTTTCTTAACATTATTAGCAGAAGCTAATTTATTAATAGAACTATTAAACATTTCTTGTACAATATTATAGTCGGTATTTTCACTATCCCACCAGTAATTACTTTCTCCATCCCAACTTGTAGCATTAGGTTCATAATTCCACACTACTCTTCCAGCATTAATCCCCTTTGCTTTACCTATTGGATATTCATTATTAGCTACCGCTGGTTTAAAATTATTTGTAGAAACATAAAAACCGGTTGCCAATATAAGAATTGCTAATAATAAAATAACCGATAAATAACTCCCACTTTTTATCTTTCTAATTATACCTTTAATCGAAAAAGTCATACTTACAAAACCTATAAACCAGGCCACAAATCCCATTGCCAATGGTGCTGCTGCTCTCTGGCAGGGATATCTGATTCTACTCGGTTTTGGTAATACTCTGATCATAAACCATAAAAAAGCGAAAAAAGCTACTAAAGGCATCCACCATCTATGCCATTTTTTAGGTTCTGTATCATAATTTTGCTGCTTGTTTTTTTCTATCCAATTTATAATATTTTGAAAAAAAGCCATAACTATTATAGCCTCCCTTCTAATTAGAAAACAAATACTTTTTACAATAATAATTATTTCAAATGCCAAATAAAGTTAATTTCCTTATATTAAGTATTTTTTAAATCAACCTTTTGTATCTCACAAGACTCCAGATCAACTATCAATAATTTGTTTTTTAAATATGATTCCTTCTGTAAATAAACTTTTATACCTTCTAAGACTTGTATAGAAGCAATAATTGAAACCGCAGGAGACATAACAGGGGGAGTTTTACCAGAATTCTCTACTCCTGAAAAGACATCCTTTAATCTGATAGTTTCTTCAGGTTTAATTACCAGAACCTGGCCAAACCAACTTTCTATACCTCCATGTATAAAAGGAATTTTGCTGCTATAAGATAATTCTTCGAGTATAAACCTCGTATTAAAATTATCTAAAGCATCAAATACTAGATCAATATCATCGGGAAGCTCTATATTTTCATCTATAGTCTCATGTATAGCTACAATTTCAGTATCTAAATCAAATTTATCAAGTTGTTTTTTAGCAATATCTACTTTATTTTTCCCAATATCATCTTTACCATAAAATATCTGCCTGTTAAGATTTGATAATTCTACCTTGTCATGATCATAAAGATATATCTTGTTTATGCCCATTCTAATTAACTGTTGTGCTTGATTGGTTCCCAAACCTCCAGCACCAGCAACCATCACATTCATCTTCTCTATTTTATTATTTTCCTCTTCCGTAAATATCTCAAACTGTCTTTGTAAATAATCTTTCATAATTTAACCTCCAGCAGACGGAGGAAATAAAGTTACTATATCCCCATCATTGATTTCTGTTTCTAAATGGTTTATATGCAGTACATTTATACCATTCAGTAAAATAATGGAGCCTGTTTTTATATCCCCATCTTCTAATAACTTTTCACTAAAATACCCCTCAAAATCCTTATCTAATTTATCAATCAATTCTAGTAAAGTTATTGTCTCCACAATATCATATTTTACTCCTGAAGATTTAAGATTTATTTTAAATAAAGAATAGAATTTAACTTCAATTTGCATCTTTTTCACAGCTCCAACTAATATATTTTTATTAATTTTTTTATATATTAATTCAATTTATATTATTTCCTTTTCATTTTTTTTACAATAATATTATTGAAATATTTACCTAATTTTAAATAATTAAAATTTGATTCAATTGTATAAAAACAATTTAATTATATTTAGATTAGCAGGAATAATTCATCTTTGAAACAATTAGTCTTGAGTTTATTGTTTATTAATAATTTATGGACATTGAATAACTCCTTTTGCCCACAAACAATCACCACAGACCGGAAACTCATTTCCATGACAGTCTTCTTCATTAGTTTTAGAAAAATCACAACCTGAACACTGCGTACATTCTGAAAATGGAAATTCAATTACTTTTTTTCTAAAGCTTTTAAATTCTTCATCATTCCATATTTTTTTAAGTTCTTTATTGTTAATATTCCCTAAATAATAACCTTTAAAATGTTTTTCTCTTTCTCTAATATAACAGGTATAACTATGCATTAAAGCAATACAGGGACTTATTTCGCCTTTATAATTAACTGCTATACTTCCCTCATCTACAAACTTACAGTGACCACCATGAGGATCAAAGGGAACTTGTCTGGTACTGATTGAACTTGTCTTACCCATTACTTCAGCTATTTGTTTAACTACTTCATCATTAAGGTCTACAGGTGGCAAATATACTTCCGGACGTAAAGGAGATCTATTTGTCGGTTTGGAACGACTTATACTTCTGGAATAGAGTATTTCATCAGTCATTGATTTTGTATAAGGTAAAAGATTAGTTAAAAAAACAAAAGAAGCACCTAATTCAAATGCTAATTTTCTTAAATCCTTTAACTCATTAATGTTTGATTTCATAATTACATATTCAATCCCAATTTCTGCATTAGCTCTAATTTTATTATTATTTAAATAATTAAATCTTTTAACATTTCTTATTATTTTCTTCAAATCAGCCCCTAACCTTATATTAGACATTGTTTCTGGCGAAGTACCATCGATTGAAACCACTAGACTATCAAGGTCCGCTTCTAAAAGTCCTTTCGCCATATCTTCATCTAATAACAAACCATTTGTAATAATTTGGGTCTCGACATTTAATTTTTTTGCTTCTTTAATCATTTTAACTATATCGTCATGGTATAATGGTTCTCCAATTCCCCAGAAACTAATCTTTTCTACAGTATTAAAGTCTTTAAGTTCATTTATTAGATTATTATAGGTACTATAGTCCATTTCACCTAAACTTTCATCCCAAGCATGTCTCACACAGGTCTTGCAATTTAAATTGCAATTGGTAGTAGGTTCTACATAAACTTTAGTTAAAGTAGGATCAGCTCTTTTTATTTTCATAGAACTATTGCCTACTTCTAACTTTAATTTTGTCCCAGCTGAAATGTTTAGTTTTTCTTTAATTTCTTGGGGTATTTTGAGATTACCATCTTTATCTATTTCTAGTTCTAATTCTTCTTTTTCATCTTGAGTTCTGCCATATTTGCGCCAAAATTGTGGGTTATTAATAGAAAACTCCATTTATCTCACATCACTTTTTAGTAGTAATTATAATTATTTATATGCAACTAACTTAAAGATTTCTCAAGTATATTTTATAACTTTTTTTAATAAAATTAAATATAAATTTCATAACAATCTTAAAAATAAAAAAAATACATTATCGATACTACCTTTTGATATACTTTAAAAGCCGGACTTTTGAAAGCCCGGCTCCTTAATATTAACTATAAATGTTCTTATTATCCAATCTTTTCTCCACCTTTTCCTTTTTTAGAAAGCTTAATATCTAATTCTTCTTTTTTGCTATCACTTAGATAACCTTCTTCCGTCCATCCTCGTACTTTATAATATTTTGGTAATAATTCTTTATATTTCGAAACTCTACCTTTTTGAGGGCCATCGGGTAAAGGTTCTTCTGTAAATCTTTTAGGTAATTTATCTTCATCTGGGGTTATACCCGCTTCTATATTAAACTGTCTTTCAAGATTATATATTCTTTCACCAGCCTGTAAAAGTTTTTCTGAATCATATTCAAAATCCGTTGCAGCATTTACAATATCCCGATAATCATCTAAACCTAATGCAAAGGAAGTAAATAAACACATGCCAACAGAATCAATAACAGAAGTTAGGTCTTGGAATATTTTTACCCATTCCGGTTTTCCTTCAAGTTCTTGGGGATCTAATTTTTCTGGTGCACCTATTATTTCAGGAGAAATCATATAACCTCTCACATGGCAGCCACCACGATTAGAAGTAGCATATTGAAGTCCATGTCCCTGTACACCTCGAGGATCATAGGCCGGTAGTTCTTGTTTTTTAACTGTCATTGAGATTTCCGGGTGTCCATAAGAATCTGCTAAACGATAAGACCCCATTGCCAATTTATCTCCAAATCCTTCTCGATAGGCCATCTGTTTTGTATAATATACAATAGACTCTGAAGATCCAAAGTTTAGTTCTGGTCCATTACCTAGTTCTTCTTTATCTATATATCCTTTTTCATATAGTTCCATTGCGGCCGCTATTGTAGTTCCAGCACTGATTGTATCTAGACCTAATTCATTACATAAAAAGTTAGCTTCTGTAATTGCATTTAAGTCATCAACTCCACAGTCCGCTCCAAAAGCCCAACCTGTTTCATATTCTGGACCTTCACCACTTCTACCATTAGGTAGTTCAACATCCCTACCACAGCGGATAGGACAACCATAACAACCTTTGTTAGATTGTAAGTAACCTTTTTCTACTAATGCTTCTCCAGCTATTTCCTCTGTATTTTCAAAAGTACCATACTGAAAGTTTTTAGTCGGATATAATCCATTTGAATTTATAATATTATCTAAAACTTTTGTTCCTAATGATGGTAGACCTTCTCCTGTCACACCATCTTCTTTTAACATTTTAGTCTGTTTTTTTACAACTTTCATAGCTTCTTCTTTATTATATTTTACCTGTTTTTCAGAAGCTTTTACTATTACAGCTTTAAGATTTTTTGAGCCCATTACAGCTCCTACTCCAGTTCTACCAGCTGCACGATTTTTTTCATTCATAATAGAAGCAAACATTACTTCATTTTCACCAGCAGGTCCTATACAACTTACTCTTGCACCTTTATCACCAAATTCTTCGATTAATGTATCAGTAGTTTCAGGAACTTTTTTACCCCAAACATGTGAAGCATCTTTTAATTCAATCTGATCTCCATTTATTGATAGATATACCGGTTTTTCAGCCTTACCTTCAAATATAATTATATCATTTCCGCTGAATCTTAACTCGGCACCAAAAAAACCACCCGAATTACTACTTGCTATTGTACCAGTCAATGGTCCTTTAGTAACAACCATATAACGTCCACCAGTTGAGGCTGCAGTGCCAGTCAATAAACCAGTTGCATAAATTAATTTGTTCTTAGGGCTTAAAGGATCAATCTTTGGGTCTAATTCATCATATAATATTTTAGATGCTAAACCTCTACCGCCAAGATATTTTTCCACTTCAGAACCAGTAATCTCTTCACGATTGATTTCTCTCTTCTCTAAATCTACTCTGAGCACAGAATAATCCTGAATACGTCCCATTAATGTATAACCTCCTTTAAATTTTTCTCCTTTCCAAACACGGGAGGCTAAAACATTTCTGTTTTAACCCAGCGGTCAATTCACCTTAAAATATTATACTATTTTTTAGGTGGAGAGACTCGGAGGTGTATTATATATATTATACGAAAAGTTAAGTAATCCTTCTATTATTATAAAATTAATCAATATTTATATAT